>NZ_LGQU01000112.1:0-74006 GCF_003115935.1 Azospirillum sp. TSH20 | reverse complement strand
TCATGGCGGGTGCTCGGTCGGGGCCGAGCTTTTCACCCCGCATGCGGGGTGAAAAGCTCAACCAGCGCTAAGGTGACCCAATGAGCGGCCGAACCGAGCGATACGACATGGACAGCCTGATCATCCCCGCCACCGGACGCACGCCGGGCGTCTTTTTCGATTTCTCCGTCGGCCATTTACGCATGACCGGAGAATCGTACCCGGACGACGTCGCCGGTTTCTTCGGTCCGGTGTTCAACGCATTGCGCGGCTTTCTCGACCGTCCGGACGGCGGCGCCATCCGTTTCGACATGGAGCTTCTCTATTTCAACAGCTCCAGCGCCAAGGCGCTGATGAACATCTTCCAGATGCTGGAGACGGTGGCCCGGGGCGGGCGGGCGGTGACGGTAACCTGGTGCGTCGAGGAAAATGACGAATCGATGCGCGAACTCGGCGAGGACTTCGCCGAGGATTTGCGGCATGTCGTCTTCCAGATGCGGGAGTTGCCCGCCGGCCGGGCCCCGTGAGCTTCAACCTCTTCGCCGCGGAGGAGGAGGCGCTCGCCAAGGCCCGCGCGCTGGAGACGAGGCTGGGCGCGCTGGCGCCCGATTGCCTGCCGGAGTTCCGCGACCTCATCGCCGCCTTCGAACTCAGCACGCGGGAGCAGCAGCGCCTCGTGCGGGTCAGCGACCGGCTGCAGGCCCAGTTGAGCGACGCCAACCACGAGTTGGAGCGGCGGCGCAGCGAGGCGGAGGCGGCGCTGGACAGGCTGCGCGAGGCGCAGGAGGCGATGATCCGGTCGGAAAAACTGGCCTCCCTCGGTGCGCTGGTCGCCGGTGTGGCCCACGAGATCAACACGCCGGTCGGCATCGCCGTTTCCTGCGCCTCGCATCTGGCCGACGCCACCCTGGTGATGCGCCGGCGGGCCGCCGAAGGCGAGCTTGGCAAGGCGGAGTTCGCCCGCTATCTCGCCACCGCGACCGACACCACCGACCTGATCCTCGGCAATTGCGAACGGGCGGCGCAGTTGATCGCCGGCTTCAAGCAGGTTGCGGTCGACCGTGCCAGTGCCGAACGGCGCCGTGTCAACCTCGCCGCCTACATCCGGGAGACGCTGGTCAGCCTGCAGCCGAAGCTGCGGCCATCGGGCCATGCGGTCGCGGTGAACTGCCCGGCCGACCTGGAACTGGACAGCTATCCCGGCGTGCTGTCGCAGATCCTGTCCAATCTGGTGATGAACGCGCTGACCCATGCGTTCGCCGACGGACGGGCAGGGGACATGACGATCACGGTCGACTGTCCCGATCCCGACACCGTCCGCCTGTGCTTCACCGACAATGGGCGCGGCATGATCGAGGAGCATCGCGCCAGAGTGTTCGAGCCCTTCTTCACCACCCGGCGCGGTCGCGGCGGCAGCGGGCTGGGGCTGCACATCGTCCACAATCTGGTGGTCGGTGCGCTGATGGGTTCGATCACCGTGGACAGCGCGCCGGATCGCGGCACCAGCTTCACCCTGCTGTTCCCCCGCCGCACGCCCGATCGGGCGTCGCCGGGCCAGGGCTTTCCGGACTGACTCACCCCTGCGCGGCGCCCACCACCCGGATCGGCGCGGAGAAGACATAGCCGACCCCGTGCACCGACTTGAGCGGGGCCGGGCCGCCGATGGCGCCCTCCACCTTGTGGCGCAGGCGCCCGACGACGGTGTCGATGGAGCGGTCTTCCGGGTTCCAGCGGCGGTTGTAGAGCGCCTGCGAGATCTGGTCGCGCGTCGCCGGCTTGCGGGCCTGTGCGGCCAGCAGGCTGGTCAGCTTCATCTCCATGCTGGTCAGGCTGATGCGGATTCCGGCTGGGTTGGTCAGGCTCCATTCCGTGGGGTCCAGCGACCAGCGCGCCTCGTCGGCAGAATCGCCGGCCTCGCCGCCTGCGGTCCCGTTGGCGGCCTGGATCGCAGTTTCCGCGGCGCGCTCGCTCAGGCGGCGCAGCAGCGATTTCACCTGCGCTTCCAGTTCGCGAAGCTCGACCGGCTTCACCAGATAGGCGTCGGCGCCGATCTCCAGCCCGACCACGCGGTCGACGGTGGAACTGCGGGCGGTCACCATGATGATGCCGGCGCCATGGCTGTCGCGCAGCCGGGCCGCGATCTTGAACCCGTCCTCGTCCGGCAGGTTCACGTCCAGGATGATGATGGCGGCGTTGCGGTTCCGCAGCAGCCGGTCCAGTTCCGCCCCATCGCGTGCGCCGATTGCATCGAATCCGCAGCTCGACAGATACTCGACCATGTCGGACCGCAGGGAATTCTCATCTTCGACCACGACGATCGTCGGACCTGCCATGCCGTGCTCTCCCCAATCACCACTTCAGCGGGTGTAGCATACCCTAGGATGCCTAAATTTTGAAAGAAACTCGGCAGGCTTCTGCCGTTCGCGACGGGTTGCCGTCACAACCTGTCACAAAAAATAGCATCTCTGTAACAGATTTGAGGGAGGGGGTCAGGAGTTTTACGCAGCGTAGCGGCTGGATCCGGCGCCGGAAACGGCGGCTGCGTCGGTCAGCCGCACGCGGAAGCCGAACAGGGTGATGTCGTCCCGCTGCTCGCGGTTGCCCTGGAACCGGTCCAACGAGCTTTCCAGGTCGGACTTCAGCCGGTCGAGCGGTCCATCGCCGCCCTGGCTCAGCAGTTGGCGCAGCCTGCTCCGGCCGAAACTGCGCCCATGCTCACCGCCATTCTGGTCCACCAGCCCATCGGTGCCGATGAGGAAGGTCTGGCCGGGGCGCAGTGCGATGCTGTGGTTGGTGAAGGGCGACTCGGAAGTACCTGGGGCAGTGCCCGGGGCGTCTTCGGGGGCCGGCCCGCTCGCGGTGGGGCGATAGCCCAGGCTCAGGCGATCGCCGCGCAGCTCCGTCACCTCGCCGCCGGTCACCATCAGCAGCGGAACGCGGGCGCCGGCGAAGACCAGCCGTCCATCGGCCGGACGGATGTGGCACAGCCCCAGGTCAAGACCATTGTCGAAGCAGTCCATCCCGCTGCGCGCCTTCCCCTCCTGGTGCAGGGCGGCGCGGACCTTGCGGTCGACCGCGGCCAGCACCGCCGCCGGATCGTCCGCACCCATCTGGTCCAGCGCATTGTTCAGCATCGCGCTGGCGGTCATCGTCATGAAGGCGCCGGGCACGCCATGGCCTGTGCAGTCGGCCACCGCGACGACGAAGCCGTCCGCCACCTCGCGGCAGACATAGAAATCGCCGCTGACCACATCGCGCGGGCGCCACAGCACGAAATGCTCGGTCAGCCCGGCCGACAGCGCATCGGTCGACGGCAGGATGGCGGACTGGATCAGCTGGGCGTAATTGATGCTGTCCATGATGGCGCGGTTGGTGGCGGCCAGCGCCTCCGTCCGTTCGCGGACCCGACTTTCCAGGGTGCTGGTATGGTCCTGCACCGTCGCCGCCATCCGGTTGAAGCCGTCGGCCAGCACGCCGATCTCGTCGCTCCGCCCGGCGTCCATGCGGGCGCCATAATCGCCGCGCGCCATGGCGCTGGCCAGTTGGGTCAGCCGCCGCAGCGGCCGCAGCACCATGCGGTTCAGCGTCAGCCCCAGCGCCGCCATCGCACCCAGCAGCGACAGCAGCAGCAGCCCGGCCACCGGAAGCAGCGCGTTCAACGTCGCCTGCCGCACCTCGGCCGTCGAATAGACGATGCGCAGATGCCCGACCGTCTGCACCCGTCCCTCGCGCCCATGCAGGACGATGGGGCGCTCGACCGTGATTCGACCGGCGCCGTCCCCGATGTCTCCCGACGAGGTGCGTGCCAGCGGTTCCTCGCGGTCGCTCTCGAAGACGGCGATGGAGCGGATGGCCGGATCGCGGACGGTCAGCGCCTCGATCATGCGCTCGGCGCTGCGGTTGTCGAGTTCCCACACCGGGCCGCTCAGCGCGTCGGCCTGGGTGGCGGCGACCAGTTCCGCCCGGTGCAGCAGATCCTGGTGGCGCTGCCCCTCGACGATCTGCTCGGACAGCAGCATGACGGCGGCACCGATGCTCGCCGTCGTCAGCAGGATGGCCCCGGCCACCCGCGCCAGCAGGGAGGATCGCCGCCTCACGCGATGATTCCGCTGCGCCGCCACAGGGTCTCCAGCCGTCCGTCCGCCTCCAGCCGGTCCAGCAGCGCATCGAGCCAGCCGGCGGTGATCTTGCGGTCGCGCCGCGTCAGGATGGTGTGCTCGTAAATCTGGTCGGTGCGCTCGGACACCAGGACCTGCCGGGCCAAGTCCGGCTCGCGCTGCAGGAAGCGGGTCAGGAAGGAGCGGGTGACGATGGCGAGGTCGGCCCGGCCGGCGACGACGCTGCGGACATTGCCCTCGTGCGTCACCGTGACACGGGTGTGATGGCGCTGTTCCAGCCGCTTGGGATCGGCCTCGAAGTCAGCGAAGGCGTAGTGATAGCCCAGCCGCCCGAGAATCGACTTGCCGCTCAGGTCGTCGAAATAATGCTGGTCTATTCCCGGCGCTGCCCTGGCGACGAACACCTCCGCATCGCGAAGGAAAGAGCGGGAGGCATCGACCGGACGATCCTGCCAGCCCCAGTTGCGGCACTCAAAGGCGATCATGTCGAACCGCCCCTGTTCCAGATCGTCATAGCGCCGCTGCGGAGCGGTCCTCACCATGTCGAACCGGAATTCATCCTGCGCGGCGTTGAACAGGTCCAGCAGGTCGCGCGTGACGCCGCCGCCCGATTCGTCGACATAGGGCGGAAATTCATAGGCGCCGACTCGGATGACAGTGGGGGTCTGGTGCGCCGCCGCCGGCCGGGAGACCAGGAAGGGCAGGGCGGAAAGAAGAGGCAGCGCGGTCCTTAAAACCCTGCGGCGGGATAGCGGCCCCGTCATCGCGCCCCTCTCCTGTAACCCCTATTCGCGTAAGGGTCAGTCTACCCCCGTATGCACCCATGCCGCAATGCGGGACATTCCCCTATCAGGGCAGCACCCCGGATAGTGCCGGACTGTCCGTGCCCGGCCTCAGGCCGCCTCGGTGGCGCGCTCCTGCTCGCGATCGGCCAGTTCGGCGATCTCGTGGCCGCTCAGGGTCTCACGCTCCAGCAGGGCCTGGGCGATCCCGTCCAGCGCGTCGCGGTTGGTGCGCAGCAGGCGGCGGGCATGCTCCATGCCTTCGTCGGTGAGGCGGCGGACCTCCTCGTCGATGCGCCAGGCCGTCCGTTCCGACCGCGCACCCGGTTCCGCCGCCGCATGGGCGACAAAGCCGATCTCCTCGCTCATGCCCCAGGCGGTGACCATGCGGCGGGCCAGATCGGTGGCGGCGCGGAAGTCGGCCTCGGCCCCGGTGGTGACGTGTTCGGGACCGAAAGCCATCTCCTCCGCCGCGCGGCCGGCCATGGCGACGGCGATGTCGGCCATCAGCTTGGCGCGCGAAACCGAGACCCGGTCGCCCTCCGGCAGCCGCACCACCATGCCCAGCGCGCCGCCGCGCGGGATGATGGTGGCCTTGTGGATCGGGTCGGCCTGCGGGCAGCGCAAGGACACCAGCGCGTGGCCGGCTTCATGCACCGCGATCAGCCGCCGCTCGTGCGCCGTCAGGGCGAGGCTGCGGCGTTCCGTTCCCATCAGAACGCGGTCCTTGGCGGCCTCATAGTCCGCCATGGTGACGACGACCCGGCCCTGGCGTGCCGCCGACAGCGCCGCCTCGTTGGTGAGGTTGGCGAGTTCCGCGCCGGAGAAGCCCGGCGTGCCGCGCGCCACGGTCCGCGCGCAGACGTCGGGGGCCAGCGTCAAACGGCCGGCATGGACGCCCAGGATGGCCTCCCGCCCTGCCACGTCGGGCAGGCTGACATGGATATGGCGGTCGAAGCGGCCGGGGCGCAGCACGGCGGGGTCCAGCATCTCCGACCGGTTGGTGGCGGCGATCACCACCACCTCGCCACCTTCGACGATGCCGTCCATCTCCACCAGAAGCTGGTTCAGCGTCTGCTCGCGCTCGGAATGGCTGGTCGATTCGCCGCGTTTGCCGGCCAGCGCGTCGATCTCGTCGATGAACAGGATGCAGGGGGCATTGGCGCGGGCGGTCTTGAAAAGGCTGCGCACGCGCGCCGCGCCCAGACCGACGAACATCTCGACGAAATCCGACCCCGAAGCGGCGAAGAACGGTACGCCGGCCTCGCCCGCCGCCGCCTTCGCCAGCATGGTCTTGCCGGTGCCGGGCGGACCGACCAGCAGGATGCCCTTCGGCACGCGGGCGCCGGCCATGGCGAAGCGGCGCGGGTCCTTCAGGAACTGCACCGTCTCGCGCAGCTCCTCCTTCGCCTCGTCGACGCCGGCCACGTCGGCGAACACCGTGTTGGTGTCCTCCGGCCGCACGCGGGTGGCGCGGCCCATGCCGAAGAACTGCCCGCCGCTCATCAGCAGCCCGCCGATCAGCAGGGCCACCACCACGAAGGGCGCGGCGCGGTCCAGCACGCCCACCGTCTGCGCCATCAGCCCGCCGGGCCCCTCTTCGAAGGAAATGGCGACCGTGTGGGCGCGCAGTTCCTTCAACAGATCGTCGGTGACCGGCATGACCACGCGGTAGCGGCTGCCGTCGGCGGCGACCGCATGGCCGGTGCCGTTGGCGAAGGTGATGGAGCTGATCTCCCCACGGCCCGCCTGCTCGATCAGCGCGCTGTAAGTGGCCGGCCGCTCGTCCGCCCGCTGGTGGTGATCGTACCAGGCGGCGAAACCGAGCCACGCGGCGAGCAGGGCGGCCAGGACGGCAAGTGCGATCAACGGGCGTTTCGGCAGCGTGGGCATATCGGCTCCGCGAAGGAAAAAGGGCTGGCTTTCGATCTATGCCATTGATGGAAGCATTGATGCTGGACGGCGGGCCGCCGCGGCAACCGATAAGGGCCCGCGTCCCTTCTTTGACACCGTAAGCGGTGCGTTTGCGGAATGGCTCCTTTCGGATTCCACGGAGATCTCAAGCGGTTGCCGATAGGCTTCAGTTCGGACAGTATGGCATTCCAACCAAAACGCATCTCCCGCCGAACCGCACCGCCAAAAAGATAAGGACCATACCGACATGGCCGAGGCCGCCGCGGCGCCCGCCCTCCAGCTGGAAGGCGTGACCTGCACCTTTCCCTCACCCGACGGCCGGGGACGTTCCTACACCGCCGTACAGGGCGCCAGCTTCACCGTCGCCGATGGGGAGTTCGTGTCGATCGTCGGTCCGACCGGCAGCGGCAAATCGACGATGCTCAACGTCGCCGCCGGCCTGCTGAAGCCCAGCGAGGGCCGCGCGCTGTCCTTTGGGCAGCCGGTGACCGGCATCAATCCCAAGGCCGGCTACATGTTCCAGGCAGAGGCGCTGATGCCGTGGAAATCGGCGCTCGACAATGTCGCCGCCGGACTGGAATTCCGCGGCGTCTCGAAGTCCGAAGCGCGGGACCGCGCGGGGCCCTGGCTGTCCCGCGTCGGGCTGGAGGGATTCGGCGACCGTTTCCCGCACCAGCTGTCGGGCGGCATGCGCAAGCGCGTCGCGCTGGCCCAGACGCTGATCGTCGATCCCAAGATCATCCTGATGGACGAACCCTTCTCGGCGCTCGACGTCCAGACCCGCCAGATGATGGAGAACGAGCTGCTCGACCTGTGGGCGGCGGACCGCAAGTCGGTGGTCTTCATCACTCACGACCTGGAGGAAGCGATCGCCATGTCCGACCGGGTGCTGGTGTTGTCCGCCGGGCCGGGGGCGCGGCTGATCGGCGAATACCGCATCGATCTGGACCGTCCGCGCGACGTGGCGGAAATCCGCATGACTCCGCGCTTCCTAGCATTGCACCAGGAAATCTGGTCGCAGCTGCGCGACGAGGTGCTGAAGGGCTACGCCCAGACCAAGCTGCGGTGACGAATATGAGATCCCACGCCAAACGCCTGCCCAGCCGTCCGGTCATCCTGCTGCTTCAGTTGGGCGTCCTGATCGCCTTCTTCCTGATCTGGCATGTCCTGACCGACACCAAGATCCTCAGCCCCTTCTTCTTCGGCACTCCGGGAGCGGTGCTGGCCCGCACCTGGGCCGATTTCGCCTCGGGCGTCATCTGGTACCATCTCGGCATCACGCTGCTGGAAACGGCGCTGGCCTTCGTCATCGGCACGGTGGCGGGCATCGCCTTCGGCTTCTGGTTTGCCCGCGCGCCGTTGGTCTCCATCGTCTTCGACCCCTACATCAAGGCAGCCAACGCGCTGCCCCGCGTGGTGCTGGCGCCGATCTTCGCGCTGTGGCTCGGGCTCGGCATCTGGTCGAAGGTGGCGCTGGGGGTGACGCTGGTCTTCTTCATCGTCTTCTTCAACGTCTATCAGGGCGTGAAGGAGGTCAGCCCGGTGGTCCTGGCCAACGCCCGCATGCTGGGCGCCAGCTCCCGCGACCTGTTCCGCCACGTCTATCTGCCCTCGGCCCTGTCCTGGGTCTTCTCCTCGCTGCACACCGCCGTCGGCTTTGCCATGGTCGGTGCGGTGGTGGGCGAGTATCTGGGCTCCGCCGCCGGGCTGGGCTACCGCATCCATCAGGCGGAGGGCGTGTTCGACACCGTCGGCGTCTTCTCCGGCATGCTGGTGCTGACGATCTTCGTCGTCCTGATCGATACCGCCGTCACCATGATCGAAAAACGGCTTCTGCACTGGCGCCCGCAGGATACCAGCGGCGGGCAGCACTGAAATCCCACAGGGAAATTCAAAAAGGGAGGAAACCAATGAAATTCAAATCGCTGATCGCGGCCGCTGCGGTCGCCCTGTCCATGGGAACATTGGCGTTGGGAACCGCCGGACTGGCCGCGGCGCAGGACAAGCTCGAGAAGACCGACATCAAGATCGCGGTCGGCGGCAAACCGCTGCTCTATTACCTGCCGCTGACGCTGGCCGAGCGGCTGGGCTACTTCAAGGATGCCGGACTGAATGTCGAGATCAGCGACTTCGGCGGCGGCGCCAAGAGCCTGCAGGCCCTGATCGGCGGCTCGGCCGACGTCGTCACCGGCGCCTACGACCACACCATCCAGATGCAGGCCAAGGGCCAGCCCATCGTCGCGGTGACGCAGCTCGGCCGCTATCCGGGCATCGTGCTGGCCGCCGTCAACAAGGCCGGCACCGTCAAGTCGGTGAAGGACCTGAAGGGCAAGAAGGTCGGCGTGACCGCCCCCGGCTCCTCCACCAACTTCATGCTGAACTATGTCCTGACCTCTCTGGGCATGAAGCCGGAGGACGTGTCGGTCATCGGCGTCGGCGGCGGCCCCAGCGCCATCGCCGCGATCAAGCGCGGTGAGATCGACGCCATCGTCAACCTCGACCCGGTCATCAGCCAGGCCGAGGCCGATGGCGACATCACCGTGCTGGCCGACACCCGGACCGCCAAGGGCACCATGGAGGTCTATGGCGGCCCCTATCCGGCCGCCGTGCTCTACGCCAAGCCGGACTTCGTGAAGGAGAACCCGAAGACCACCCAGGCGCTGACCGACGTCTTCGTCCGCACCATGCTGTGGCTGAACAAGGCCAGCACGGAGGATGTGCTGAAGGTGCTGCCGCCGGAGTATTTCCTTGGCAACAAGGACCTCTACGCCCAGGCCTTCGAGCATTCCAAGCCGACCTATTCGCCCGATGGTCGCTTCACCCAGGACGGCGCCGAAGCCGCGCTGAAGGTGCTGAAGGCCTTCGATCCGGCGGTGGCATCCGCCAACATCGACCTGTCCAAGACCTACACCAACCAGTATGTCGAGGACGCCCTGAAGCGCCTGCAGAAGTGAGCCTGCCGACCGCTTGAGAATATCCATGGAAAAGGGCGCGGCAGGATGTCGCGCCCTTTTTCTATGCTGCGCCGCCAGCCCGACCGGACGAAAGCGAACGGCTCAAGGAGCGGGACCCCCTCACTCCGGCGGCACTTCGCGCGGCTTGCGGTCCTCGCCGATGGCGACATAGGTGAACACGCCCTCCGTCACCTTGATCGGGTCGGAGCCGGAGCGTTCGCGCCGCACCCAAGTCTCGATGCGGACGCGCAGCGAGGTACGGCCGACCTTCTCGATCCGGGCGAAGCAGCTGACCTCATCGCCGACGAAGACCGGCTTGTGGAAGGTCATCGCCTCGATCCCGACCGTGGCGACGCGGCCATGGCTGCGCCGCACCGCCACCGTCCCGCCGGCCAAATCCATCTGCGCCAGCAGCCAGCCGCCGAAGATGTCGCCGTTCGGATTGGTGTCCGCCGGCATCGCGATGGCCCGCAGGGCAGGGCCATTGTCGAAGTCGTATGTGTCCGCTGCGCTCATGCTTCCTCCGGCGTCACGAAAAATTCCTGCCCCAAAGCCTGTGGCACCGCACTATAAACGGCCCAGGACGCGCTTGCGCACCCCTGACGAAATTCCTATCATCCCGTCATGAGCGATCTTTTCGAGAACACGGCCCCCAAGGCCGACAGCTATTCCGCCCAGGACATCGAGGTTCTGGAGGGGCTGGAGCCTGTCCGGCGCCGACCGGGCATGTATATCGGCGGCACCGACGACCGTGCGCTGCACCATCTGGTGGCCGAGGTCCTGGACAACGCCATGGACGAGGCGGTGGCCGGTCATGCCAGCCGGATCGACCTGGAGCTGACCGCCGACTACACGGTGATGGTCCGCGACAACGGGCGCGGCATCCCCATCGACGACCACCCGAAATATCCGGGCAAGTCGGCGCTGGAGGTCATCATGACCACGCTGCACTCCGGCGGCAAATTCTCCAATAAGGTCTACCAGACCTCGGGCGGCCTGCACGGCGTCGGCCTGTCGGTGGTGAACGCCCTGTCGGACCGGCTGACCGTTGAAATCGCCCGCGAAAAGCAGCTCTACGTTCAGGAATACAGCCGCGGCCTGCCACAGGGGCCGCTGGCCCATCGCGGCAACGTCAACCGGCGCGGCACCACCATCCGCTTCCACGCCGACCCGGAAATCTTCGGCGAGACCGCTCACTTTGAACCGCACCGGCTGTACCGGCTGGCGCGCTCCAAGGCCTATCTCTTCCGCGGCGTCGAAATCCGCTGGAGCTGCGATCCGACCCTGCTGTCGGTCGACGCCACCACGCCCGCTTCGGAGACCCTGCATTTCCCCGGCGGGCTTCAGGATTACCTGAACGCCGCGCTGAAGGACCGCAAGACGCTGACGCGGGCGCCCTTCGCCGGCGCGCTCGACTTCCCCAACGGCCAGGGCCGGGTGGAGTGGGCGGTTGCGTGGCCCGACGATGACGAGGGCTTCTCGCACACCTACTGCAACACCGTGCCGACCCCGCAGGGCGGCACGCACGAGGCTGGCCTGCGCACCGCGCTGACCCGCGGCCTGAAGGCCTATGGCGAGCTGACGAACAACAAGCGCGCCGGACAGGTCACCGCCGACGACGTGATGGGCGACGCCTGCGTCCTGCTGTCGGTCTTCATCCGCGAGCCGCATTTCCAGGGCCAGACCAAGGAAAAGCTGGTGACGGCGGAGGCGCAGCGCCTCGTCGAGACCGCGGTGAAGGACCATTTCGACCATTGGCTCTCCGGCGACCCGCAGAGCGCCAACGGCCTGCTGGAACGCCTGATCGAGAAGGCCGAGGAGCGGGCGCGCCGCAAGCAGTCCAAGGAAATGACGCGCAAGTCGGCCACCCGCCGCCTGCGCCTGCCCGGCAAGCTGGCCGACTGCTCGCGCAACTCCCCGGAGGGCACCGAGCTGTTCCTGGTGGAGGGCGACTCGGCCGGCGGCTCCGCCAAGCAGGCGCGCCAGCGCGAGACTCAGGCCATCCTGCCGCTGCGCGGCAAGATCCTGAACGTCGCCAGCGCGTCGGTCGACAAGATGAAGGCCAATCAGGAGCTGAACGACCTGACCCAGGCGCTCGGCTGCGGCATCGGCAAGGACTTCTCGACCGACAAGCTGCGCTATGAGCGGGTCATCATCATGACCGACGCCGATGTCGACGGCGCCCACATCGCGTCGCTGCTGATGACCTTCTTCTACCGCGAAATGCCGGGCCTGATTCAGGAGGGCCACCTCTACCTCGCCCTGCCGCCGCTCTACCGTCTCAGCCACGGCAACAAGCAGGTCTACGCCCGCGACGACGCCCACAAGGACGAGCTGCTGTCGAAGATGTTCAAGGGCAAGAAGCCCGACATCAGCCGCTTCAAGGGCCTGGGCGAGATGATGCCGGCCCAGCTGCGCGACACGACGATGGATCCGTCCAAGCGCTCCCTCCTGCGCGTGGTCGTGCCCAATGCCGCGGATCCGGAGGAAAAGCCGGAATGCGAGCGTACCCGATCGCTGGTGGAAGACCTGATGGGCAAGCGGCCGGAACTGCGCTTCAAGTTCATCCAGGACAACGCGAAGTTCGTGAAGGCCGACGACATCGACGTGTGATGGCGGCGGCCTGAGGCGCAGAGGCGCGAGATCGGCGGAGGCATTGTGGAGCTGTCGAGGAACCTGCTGGAGCGGGCGTTCGAGCTGATGGGTGACCTTGCCGCACAGGACGGCAAGGTCATCGACATCGCGGTTTACGGCGGATCGTGCCTTTTGCTTGCCGGCAACATCCGCGACGTGACGCGAGACGTCGACGCGGTTTTTCTCAGCGAACGCAGCCGCGGTTACCAGTTGGCCGATGCTGTCGGGCGCCGTCTCGGCCTACCCGACGACTGGCTCAATCAGGCGGTGAAGAACGTCGCTCCGCCGAAGGGCAATCCTCAGCCGAACCTGCTTCCGTTCGGGGAGTTTCCCAAACAGGGGCCGGTCGGTCTTCGCGTCTACCTGCCGACCCCGGAATACATGTTGGCGATGAAGTTGCTTGCCAGCAGGCTTGACGATCCCGAAGGTCTGGCCGGGACAGGCGGGACCTCTATTTTCTGATGGATGTCACGGGCTTGGCAACGCCAGAGCAGTTGGCCGAACTCGTGACGCTCTGCTATCCGCAGGTTCCCGGAATAAATGCGCGCATCGCCGCCAAGATCGAGGATATCGTTCAAGGTTACGCCGACCGGGGGTGCGAGAATGACCGACAACCTGAACCGCCGTCCTGGAACGCTGGGCGCGGCCATCCGACGTTATAAATCCGGACAGCAAACCTTCTCGGTGGCGTTGGGCGAATTCCTCGACGAATTCTACATGGACCGCGACGAGGCCAGCCGGTATGCCCGGGTCCAGGAGTCGCCGGAACTGCTCGGCGACGACGTCTTCGATGCCTATGCCGGAGCGGTGGGCGAACATCTGGTGCGCCGCTGGCATCTCGGCAAGCCGCCGGACTGGACCGAGGATCCCTGCCGCTTCCTTCGCCGCCCGTGGTTTCCGCCTGGGGTGCAGGCGGAAAAGCCGATCCTGCTGGTCGAAAGCCCGATGGCGTTCCGCCGCCGGATGCTGTTTGTCGAAGCCGAGCCTTTGCGGCGGGCGCGGATGCCGCATGACGACCGCTGGCGTGCGTATGAATACCTTAGAACCGGCATGATGCCGGACGGCGACGGCCAGCTCTGAAGGTCGGATGGAAATTCCCAAATTCGTTTCGCCGTTTTGGGGAATGCGTCCCCTGGGCTATCATTCGCGATGCCGCCAATCCGGGAGACCGTCTCGCGGACCACGGCTCGACCCGCAGGAGGCGCATGCCCCCCTTGACCCATTCCGGCGCTGACATTCCGGCCGATCCCATCCCGCCCGAGATGGTCGCCGACGCGTTGTCGGCGTTGACCCCATTCGTCACCGACCTGTTCGTCCCCCGCTACCGGCCCTGCGAGGTCGGGCGCTGGCGGTTGCAGGTGGCGCCGATCCTGCTCAGTGCCGGCTACTGGAGCCCGGCGCTTATGACGACCGATATGGCTGCCCTGCTGCGGCGCGAGGCGGACGGCGAGTATCGCTGCTGGATGTCGATGACGCCGATGGAGATCGAAAGCCAGGAGATCGGCGTCCGCGCCGCCACCGGCCATACGGTGGTGATGGGCATGGGCATGGGCTGGGCGGCGGTGAACGCGGCCCTGCGGCCGGAGGTGACGCGGGTCACGGTGGTCGAACTGGATCCCGACGTGATCGAAGTGAACCAGCGCGTCGGCCTGTTCGACCAGCTTCCGGCCGACGCCCTGGCCAAGATTTCCATCGTCAACGCCGATGCGCTGGAATACCGCACCGACGAGCCGGCCGACACGCTGATGACCGATATCTGGCTGCCGATCAACGGCGACGAGCGGATGGAGCAGTCCCGGATCATGGCGCGCAACACCGGCGCCCGGCGGGTCTATGTCTGGGGCCAGGAACTCGTCATCGCCCGCCGCGCCCGCGCACTCGGGCTGGAATTGACCGACGAGACCGTGGCGCGGATCGTCGCCGAATTCGATCTTCCGCTGATCGGGCCGGAGCTTCCCGGCTATCCCGCTCTGATCGCCCGGGCTGCGGATAAATGGCTGAAGGACGTGTGACGCTCAGGCCACGCACCGGGCTGACCCTCTCGTCCGGTGCGGCGCCGCTCCCCATATCGGGGGCAGAGACACCAACGGACGATCACATCATGCGCATGCTCCCGCCGCTCGCCGCCCTCCTGCTGGGCGCTTCGACTCTCGCCGCCTGCACCAACGAGCGGGTGGTGGCGAGCGAGCCGGCTCCCGCCTACACGCTCAGCGAAGTCGCCTACGCAGCGGGCAACCGAGACCTGCGGGTGGTGCTGCACGGCGATCCCTTCGGTCTGCCGCCGGAGCGCTTCGCGGAGAAGGTGCTGCCGCACATGCAGAACCGCGTGATGGGCGTGAAGACCAATTTGACCACCACGCCCAACGATACGGCGCGGCGCGACTACAAGGTGGTGCTGGCCTTCAACGTGGCGGAAAACACGCTGAACTCGGAGCTTTGCACGAACGGCCCGATCCGGACCTCGCCGCCGGGCGGGGCCATCGTCGTGCAGGGGGCGTTCTGCCGGTCGGGTGCCGCGCTGACCTCCGCCACCGGCTGGCTCGACCGGCCGCAGGGGCCGGACGATCCGGATTTCCGCAGCCTGATCAGCGACATGACCTTCTCGCTGTTCCCCAGCCCGCGGGCGGACCTGTTCTGCAACGGGCCCAATTGCTGAGCAGACTCAATCCCACAGCAGCCAGTCGCGCATCAGCGCGGTGACCGCCTGCGGCTGCTCCATCGCCGACAGATGGCCGCAGTCTTCGATCAGCACCAGCCGGGCGCCGGGGATGGCGTCCGCCATCTCCTCGTGCAGGGCCGGCGGCGTCAGGATGTCCTGGCGCCCGCAGATCACCAGAGTCGGGCAGCGGATGGCCGCCAGCCCGAGCCGGCTGTCCACCCGGTTGATGATCGCCTCCTGCTCCCGCGCATAGCCATCGACGCCCACGCGCTCCATCTGCGCCAGGACAGAACGGACCAATCCGTCATCGGCCAATCGGTCCGGGTGGATCAGGCGGGGCAGGGCGGCACGGATCACCTGCCCATAGCGCCCCTGCCGGGCGAGTGCCACCGCCTCCCGCCGGGTTGCCGTCGCCTCTGTCGTGTCGGGTCGGGCGTTGGTGTCGAGCAGGGCCAGCCGCACCACCCGGTCCGGCGCGCGGCGCAGGATCTCCAGCGCGACATAGCCGCCCATCGACAGGCCGGCGACGGCAAAGCGTTCCGGCGCCTGGGCCAGCACCTTGTCGGCCATCGCCGCGATGCTGGGGCAATCCGCCAGTTCGACCACCTGCGGGGTGGCGATGTCGCCGAGGTGCCGGACCTGATGGTCCCACAGCGCCGCGTCCAGCGGCATGCCGGGCAGCAGGATCAGGGCAGGGCGGCTGGTGGGATTCGAGGACATGCGGCTTCTCCTGCGCTCACTTCACCAGTGCGCTGACGACCTTGAAGACCGGCGTGCCGGCCCGTTCCATCCACTCGAACAGCACCATCTCGGTGGTGACGATGGTCACGCCGGCGGCACGCATCCGCTCCACCGCCATGGCATGGTTGGCGGGGGTGCGCGACGACGCCGCGTCGGCGACCAGATAGACCGCGTGGCCCTGCTGGCGCAGCCCCAACGCGGTCTGCATCACGCAGACATGCGCCTCCGTGCCGCACAGCACGATCTGCGGGCGATTCAACGCTTCGACCGCCGCATTGAAGGCCGGCTCGCCGGTGCTGCCGAAGGTGATCTTCTCGATCACCGGCGTGCCTTCCGGCAGGTGGGCGCGCACCGCGTCCACCGTCGGCCCCAGGCCGCGCGGATATTGCTCGGTGACCAGCACAGGCACCGACAGGGCGGCGGCCCCCTTCAGCAGCATCGCGGCGTTGCGGACGACGCGCTCGGAGTCGTGGATGGCCGGCAGCAGCCGTTCCTGCACATCCACCACCACCAGCACCGATTCCTGGGCACGAAGAATCATCAAATGCTCTCGACCGTTCCATTTGAAGCGGACAGCCCCCGATCGGGGCGCCGGCAAGCGCCGCGACTCGCGGTACTGCCGGACGACAACCTAGCGCAGAGCGCCGAATTCGCCAACGCAGTGTGTTTTCGCGCCAATTTTCGGTTTCGGAACATCGGATCTATTGACATGCAGCTTTGACTTCCTATTCTTCGGCCTCATCCAGGCATCGGGCGTCGAACGCTCGATTTCCGCACTCCAGAACAGAAACAGGTTGGATGCTTTTTTCGGAACTTGGGCTTGGCCCTGACGTCCTGCGCGCCATCGAGGACAAGGGTTACACCCAACCGACGCCCATTCAGGAACAGGCAATTCCCTGTGTCCTGCAACGCCGCGACGTGCTGGGCTGCGCGCAGACGGGCACCGGCAAAACGGCGAGCTTCACCTTGCCCATGATCGACATCCTGGCGTCGGGCCGTGCCCGCGCGCGGATGCCGCGGTCTCTGATCCTGGAGCCGACGCGCGAGCTGGCAGCCCAGGTGTCGGAAAGCTTCGAGACCTACGGCAAGTACCACAAGCTCAGCATGGCGCTGCTGATCGGCGGCGAGACCTTCACCGAACAGGTGAAGAAGCTCGACCGTGGCGTGGATGTGCTGATCGCGACTCCGGGTCGTCTCATCGACCTGTTCGAGCGCGGCAACATCATGCTGAACGACATCAAGGTCTTCGTCATCGACGAGGCCGACCGCATGCTCGACATGGGCTTCATCCCGGACATCGAGCGCATCGTCAGCAAGCTGCCGAAGAACCGCCAGACCCTGTTCTTCTCGGCGACGATGCCGCCGGAAATCCGTCGTCTGGCCGATGCCTTCCTGACCCAGCCGATGGAGATCAGCGTCGCTCCGCCCGCCTCGCCGGCGGAGACGGTGACCCAGGCGATGGTGCTGGTCCATGACATGGACAAGCGCAAGGCGCTGCGCCATCTGCTGCAGACCGAGGACGTCAAGAACGCCTTCATCTTCTGCAACCGCAAGCGCGACATCGCCGTCCTGCAGAAGTCGCTGGAGCGCCACGGCTTCAATGTCGGCGCGCTGCACGGCGACATGGTGCAGTCGAAGCGCACCGAGACGCTGGAGCGGTTCAAGCAGGGCGAGATTTCGCTGCTGGTCTGCTCCGACGTCGCCGCCCGCGGCATCGACGTCCAGGGTCTCAGCCACGTCTTCAATTTCGACGTTCCGCTGACCCCCGACGACTATGTCCACCGGATCGGCCGCACCGGCCGTGCCGGCAAGCAGGGCAGGGCCTTCATGCTGGCCACGCCGGACGACACGAAACTTGTCGGCGCAATCACGCGCCTCATCAAGCGGGAGATTCCCATGATCGCCATCGACGGCCTGGAGACGGCCGAGTTCGGCGAGGAAGACGGCAGCTCCCGCGGTCGTGGCCGTGGCCGTGGCGGCCGTGGTGCCAAGCCGGACAGCCGCTCGGAAGCCCGTCCGCCCCGCGGCGGCCGTGAAGAGCGCGCCCCGCGTGAGGAGGCCGCCGCCCCCCGCGACGAGCGTCCGGTCCGTGAAGAGCGTCCCGTCCGCGAGGAGCGCCCTGTGCGCGAAGACCGTCCGGTTCGTGAGGAGCGCCAGCCCCGCGAATCGCTGGCCGCCGCCGAAACCCGCCGCAGCAACGAGCCGCGCCGCGACCGTGATCGCGGCGACCGCCGCCGCCGCCGCGACGACGATGACGACGACGTGCCGGTGATCGGTTTCGGCGATCACATGCCGGCCTTCATGCTGCGCTCGGCCCGCCCGCGTCCGTCCAGCGAAGCCTCGACCGAGGAGGGCTGAGCCCGTGCAGACCATCTTCGTCATGGTCAAGTGCGATCTCGGTCGCGCCTATGAAGTCGCCGATCAGGCGGTGCAGCTGATCGAACAGGTGTCGGAGGTGCATTCCATCTCCGGCCAGTATGATCTGCTGATGAAATGCTACCTGAAGCAGGACGACGACATCGGCCGCTTTGTGACGGAGCATGTGCAGACGCTTCCCGGCGTCCGCGACACCTTCACGCTGATTGCCTACAAGGCGTTCGCGTAAGAGCAGTGACTTCCGACGAAAAAAAGGCCGGGCGTGGAGCCCGGCCTTTTTTCATGGAGTTCGGTTACTTGCCCGGCCCGCATCCCGGCCCCACCCCCGGATCGCCGGCAAAGCTCCCGTCGTCCACCTGCTTGTCCGCGCCGTAATCCGGATTGATCCCCGCGGCCAGCGCCGCCAGCCGGTGGGCGGTCGCCACATGCGCCTCGCGCTCGACCGCGCGGTAATGGTCGATCACCTGTTCTCCGAACCCGGTCAGCACCGTGCCGCCGCCATGCTTGCCGCCGACCGCGGCGCTCACAACCGGCTCGCGGAAGATGCGGTTCAGGTCGTCCACCAGCAGCCACGCCCGCCGGTAGGACATGCCCAGAGCCCGCCCGGCGGCAGAGATGGAGCCAGTCTCGCGGATCCGCTCCAGCAGAGCGATCTTGCCGGGACCGATCGAGCCGCCGGTCTCGAAATCGATGCGGATCCGCATGCGGGTCATGGCGGCCGGCTCCCCGGTCAGCGTCCGGCCGTTTCCAGCCCGTCGCCGCTCCAGGCGCCGGTCCGGAAGAAGCCGTCGATCCGTTCGCACCACGGGTCGATGTCAAACCCGTTCGCCTGCAGCCAATCGCGGTTGAAGTAGGTTCCCATATAGCGGTCGCCGGGATCGCAGATCAGCGTGGCGACGCTGCCCTGCCGGCCCTCGCGCATCATTTCGGCGATCAACTCGATGGAGCCCACCAGATTGGTGCCGGTGGAGCCGCCGCAGGCGCGGCCCAGCCGCTCGCGCAGCACCCAGACGGCGGCGATGCTGGCGGCATCGGGCACGCGGATCATCCGGTCGATCACCGTCGGCTGGAAGGACGGCTCCACCGACGGCCGCCCGATGCCCTCGATGCCGGACCCCCGTCCGACGCTGGCCTTCGGGTCGTTGTCGCGGAATCCGGCGAAGAAGGCGGAATGCTCCGGATCGGCGACGCACACCCGCGTCGGCAGCCGGCGATAGCGCACATAGCGCCCGAAGGTGGCCGAGGTGCCGCCGGTGCCGGCGCCGCAGACGATCCAGTCCGGTACCGGATGCGGTTCCTGCGCCAGCTGTTCGAAGATCGACTGGGCGATGTTGTTGTTGCCGCGCCAGTCGGTGGCGCGCTCCGCATAGGTGAACTGGTCCATGAAATGGCCGTCGCAATCGCGGGCCAGCCGCTGTGCCTCGGCACAGACCTCCGACGCGCGCTCCACCATATGGCAGCGGCCGCCATAGAACTCGATCTGCGCGATCTTGGCCGGCGAGGTGTTGCGCGGCACCACGGCGACGAAGGGCAGCTCCAGCAGCTGGGCGAAATAGGCTTCCGACACCGCCGTCGATCCCGACGACGCCTCGATCACGGTCGTGCCCTCGCGCACCCAGCCGTTGCAGATGGCGTAGAGGAACAGCGACCGCGCCAGCCGGTGCTTCAGGCTGCCGGTGGGGTGTGTCGATTCGTCCTTCAGGTACAGCGTGATCCCCTGCGCCGCCGGGACCGGCAGCCGCAGCAGGTGGGTGTCGGCGGAGCGGTTCACGTCCGCCTCGAGTCGGCGCAGCGCCTCGTCGAGCCAGCCCCGGCGGGCGGAGGTGGGGGTGGTCTGAGCGGGGGAGGGGGCGGTCATGGAGTCCTGTCCGACAATTCGCTGACCCCATCCATAGCGCGGAATTTTACCGAATGCATCCGGTAGAATACCCTCCCCACCGCAACAGGCGGTCAGCCCTGACGGATGCGGGCGACGAAGGCGGACACTTCGCCCAGCATGCGGTCGGCGCGCTCACCCACCGCACGGGCCGCGGCGGCGACCTCGGCGGAGGCCTGCCCGGTGGCGGTGGCGTGGCTGCACACCAGGTTCAGGCTGTCGGACACCGAACTGACGCCCTGCGCCGCCTCGTTGACGTTGCGGCTGATGTCGCGGGTCGCCGCTCCCTGTTCCTCGATGGCGGCGGAGATGCTGGACGCGACGCTGTTCACCGTCTCGATGGCGCCGCCGACCCCGCGCATCGCCTCGACCACCGACGAGGTGGCGTCGGTCATGGCGGCGATCTGCGCCTGGACATCGTCGGTGGCCTTGGCGGTCTGGTTGGCGAGGTTCTTCACCTCGCTCGCCACCACGGCGAAGCCTTTGCCGGCTTCGCCGGCGCGGGCGGCCTCGATGGTGGCGTTCAGGGCCAGGAGGTTGGTCTGTTCGGCGATGGAGCGGATCAGGTCGACCACCTCCACCGTGCGCCGGGCGACGCTGTCCAACTGCTCGATCAGGGCATAGGTGCGGCGGACATCCTCCACCGCACGGGCCGAGCCGGTCGTCGATTCGGCGATCTGCTGGGCGATCTCGCGGATGGAGGCGGCCAACTCCTCGGTCGCGCCGGCCACCGCCTGGACATTGCCGGAGGTGGTCCCCGCGGCGCGGGCGGCGCCGTCCATCAGCCGGGTGGTCTGTTCCGCCCCGCTGCTCATGGCGCCCGACGTGTGGGTCAGCTGACCCGCCGACTCGGCGACAGAGCGGACCAGCGCGCCGACCGTGCCTTCGAACTCGTCGGCCAGCCGCTTCATGGTGGCGCGACGGGCCTCGTCGGCTTCCCGTTCCAGCGCGGCATGGCGGCGGCGCAGGTCTTCCGCCTCGATGGCGCTGAGACGCAGGGTTTCCACCGAGCGGGCCAGCGCCCCCACCTCGTCGGCGCGGTCGGTGCCGGCGACCTGGGCGGCGAGATCGCCCTTGGCGATGCGGCCGGTGGCGGAGGCGATGCCGTCGAGACCCTTGCCGATGCGCGATACCAACTGGAAGCCGAACAGCCCCAGCACCAGCGCGGCCGCCAGCGTCACCGCCAGGGTCTCGATCAGCGTGCTGCGGAAAGCGGCGTCGACATCGTCGATGTAGACTCCGGTGCCGATCATCCAGCCCCACGGCTCAAAGATCGCGGCATAGGCCAGCTTCGGAAACGGTTCGGTGCCGCCGGCCTTGGGGAAGTTGTAGATCAGCGTGCCGTCGCCGCTGCGCGCCGAGTCGATCAGTCCGCGGATCACCAACACGCCGTTGCTGTCCTTGAAATCGGCCAGCTTGCGGGTGCCTTCCAGGTCGGGGCGGACGCCGTGGAAAACGTTGGTGCCGTCGAATTCGTAGCCGAACATGTATTCGTTGCCGAAGAAGCGCAGGGCCCGCAGCGCAGTCTTGGCGCGAGTCTGCGCCTCCTCGCGGCTAAACTCGCCCTTGGCGGCGCGCGCGTCGTAAGACTTCATGATCGATAGCGAGGTCTGCACCACCGCCTCGATGGATTTGTGGTATCCCTCGACCATCGTCTCGCGCTTCGACGTCGCCGACCAGATGCCGGCCACCAGGATGGTGGCGAGGAACAGCCCCTGAAGGATCAGGAGCTTCGCCTTGATGCTGTTGAGTTTGGTGAACATTGCCCAGCCCCACACGATACGCGCACCACCGCGACCGTCGCCTGCGGGGCACGGCATAGTGCGCTTCGCTAATTGATGTAACTCTAATGCGAAGTATGACACATACTTGGGTACTCCGCGACCGCGTAATCTCTAACGGGTGAGTAGGAATAATCCGGATGGACAGGCGGCTGGTTGTGACCATCGCCAGCCTCAGGGTTACACCGGATGGCGAAGTCTGGCAGGATGCGGCGCCATGACGCTGACCGCTTATCCGCTCTCGGGCGTGCTGCCCGACATCCGCCCGGCCCGTCCGACCCGCGACTGGATCGATGCCCTGCCGGAGCAGTACGGCTATCGCTGCCTGCCGCTCAACATCGCCAGCATGCATGGGTGGGAGGTCTGCTGCCCCGTGGGGGTGACGGCGGTGTGGGACGGCGGCACCGGGTTGGAGGCCATCACCGTCACTGCGGAGGAGCAGCACCCTCTGCTTCCCGCCAGCCATTTCGGCAGCGGCGTGCTGACCTTCCACGTCGCGGCTCTGTTCCGCACGCCGCCGGGCGTCAACCTGATGGTCACCGGACCGCTGAACCAGCCGAAGCACGGCATCATGGGCCTGTCGGGCATCATTGAAACCGACTGGTCACCGTACCCCTTCACCATGAACTGGAAATTCACCGCGCCCGGCGTGCCGGTCACCTGGGAGAAGGGCGAACCCTTCGCCCATCTGATGCCGATCCAGCGTGGTCTGGTGGAATGCCTGACGCCGGAGGTCCGCGACCTCGACAGCGATCCGGAGACGGCGGCGCAGTACCGTGCCTGGGCAGCCTCGCGCAGCCAGTTCAACAATGACCTGCAGACGCCGGGAAGCGCCGCCGCGCAGGAACGCTGGCAAAAGGGCTATTACCGCGGCAAACAGCCGGACGGTAGCGACGGCCCGCCCGGCCACGAAATCAAGGTCCGGGCGAAGCCGTTTCCAGACAAGTAGTTACAGCGTGTCTTGAATGCTGCGCACGAATTCCGGCAGGCCGACCTGACGGCGGCGGCGCAGCCGTTCGGCGTGCAGGATCGCTTCCACCGCGGCGATGCTTTCATTCACGTCGCTGTTGACGATGACATAGTCGTATTCCGGCCAGTGGCTGATCTCGTTGGAGGCCTTCGCCATGCGGTTGGCGATGACCTCCTCCGAATCCTGGCCACGGCCGCGCAGGCGGCGTTCCAACTCACCGACCGATGGCGGCAGGACGAAGACGCTGACCAGATCGTCGCGGGCGTTCTGCGCCAGTTGCTGCGCGCCCTGCCAGTCGATGGCGAACAGCACGTCGCGGCCGGCGCCCAGCGCATCCTCCACCGCCACTCGCGGCGTGCCATAGCAGTTGCCGAAGACACGGGCATGTTCCAGCAGATCGCCGGTCTCCGCCATGCGATCGAAGCGCTGCTGGTCGATGAAATAGTAATCCAGCCCTTCGGCTTCGCCGGGGCGCATCGGCCGGGTCGTCACCGATACCGACATGGTGATGCCGGCATCGCGCTCCAGCAGGCCGCGGGCAATGGTGGTCTTGCCGGCACCCGATGGGGAGGACAGCACCAGCATCAGGCCGCGCCGGTGGATCAGGGAGGTGTTGGTCGCAGCCATGGCGCTCACTCGGTGTTGATGATTACTCGATGTTCTGGACCTGCTCGCGAAGCTGCTCGATCGAGGCTTTCAGCGACAGGCCGATGCGGGTCAGTTCGACGTCCGCCGACTTGGAGCAGAGCGTGTTGGCCTCGCGGTTGAACTCCTGGCACAGGAAGTCAAACCGGCGGCCGATGGCCCCGCCCTCCGCCATCAGGTCGCGCGCAGCCTGGATATGCGCGCGCAGCCGGTCCAGCTCTTCGCGCACGTCGGCCTTGCCGATCAGGATCGCCGCCTCCTGCGCCAGCCGGTCTTCCGACAGGGCGGGGAAGGAGCCGAGGATCGCGGCGACCTGGGCGCGCAGCTTCTCGCGCAGCGCCTCCGGCTGGGTGGAGGCGCAGGCCGACGCGGCGTCCACCAGCCGGGCGATCTCGTCGAGATGGCCGTTCAGAACCTCGGCAATGCGCGCACCTTCGGCAAGGCGGTTGACCACCAGCTGGTCGACCAGCTTGGCCAGATCGCCCTTCAGCGCCGATTCGACGCGCTCGCGCGCTTCGGTCTCATCCTCTTCCACCGGCTCGATGATGCCGCGCACCGCCAGCAGCGAATCCAGCCGCGGCGGGGCGGCGCCAGCCCCCTCGATCTCCCGCGCGATCTCCAGAACCTGGGCCAGAAGCTCGCGGTTGATGCGCAGTTGGGAGACCGCCTGGGCGCGGTTGACGGTCAGCGTCAGGTTGACGTTGCCGCGGGCCAGCCGCTTGGGCAACTCGGCTCTCGCCACCGCCTCGACGCTGTCGAAGCCCGACGGCAGGCGGCAGCGCAGATCCAGGCTGCGGCCATTGACGCTCTTGGCCTCGAAGGTCCAGGAATAGCCGTCGCCGTGCCCGTCGACGCGCGCGAAACCGGTCATGCTGGCAATGACGGGGCGATGGGCTGGCAAAGGCGGCCTCATTTGAAAAGCGGTGTCGATTTGTTTCGTGCTTATAAACGTGACATCACCCCACAACAAGCTTCGGCGCCATCGGGCAGCCGGCGAACAGGGCGGAACCTCCATGAAACAGCCGCGCTCCATCGTCATAACCGGCGCTTCCAGCGGCATCGGCGAGGCCCTGGCAGCCCTTTATGCAGCGCCCGGTGTGACGCTCGCGCTGACCGGGCGCGACTCCGCGAGGTTGGAGGCGGTGGCCGGGCGCTGTCGCGCCGCCGGCGCCCTTGTGGAGACGGCGGTGATCGATGTGGCCGACCGTGCCGCCATGGCCGGTTGGCTGGCTCAGGTCGATGCCGCAACGCCGGTCGATCTGCTGATCGCCAACGCCGGCATGTCGGCCGGCACCAGCGACGGCGGTGAGACGGAGGAGCAGGCCCGGCGCATCCTGGCGGTCAACATCGACGGCGTGCTGAACAGCATTCATCCGCTGCTTCCGGCGATGCGGGCGCGGCGGCGCGGCCAAATCGCCATCATGGCGTCGCTTGCGGGATTCCGCGGCCTTCCCGGCGCGCCGGCCTATTGCGCCAGCAAGGCGATGGTCCGGGTCTATGGCGAGGCGTTGCGCGGCGATCTGGCGGGGGAGGGGATCGGCGTGTCGGTGATCTGCCCCGGCTTCGTCAAAAGCCGGATGACCGCGGTGAACCGCTTCCCTATGCCGTTCCTGATGGAAACCGATCCCGCCGCCCGCGTCATCCGCCGTGGGTTGGAGCGCAACAAGGCGCGAATCGCCTTTCCCTGGCCGATGGTGGCCGCCGTCTGGCTGCTGGCCCTGCTTCCCCCGGCCTGGACCGACGGTCTGCTGCGGCAGGCGCCGCGGAAGCCGTGAGCGCCGCCGTCAATCCACCTTGGCCTCAATCCACCTTGGCGTGTGCGATGGCCTCGCGGACGCTGACGCCCTTGCGCATGATGTTGTCGACCGCGCGGCCCTGGACCAGATTGATCCCCATCTTGTGGGCATAAACCAGGCTGGTCACGCTGTCGCAGCGCGCCAGGATGAACTTGCAGCGGTCCTGCTCGGCAATGCGGTCGCGGAAATACTTCTCGAACTGCGGGTCCATCTCCAGCATGTCGTTGGACCAGAAGATTTTCGCATAGTCGGCGTTCAGATATTCCAGATCGAAATTCGTCACCCAGAACGGGTTCAGCCCGTCCACCGCGATCTGATAGCGGCGGTCCTGTGCAAACTCCACCACCTCGTTGAACAGCGACAGATTCTCGATCAGGTCACCCTTCGACACCTCCAGAACCACTTGCCCGCGGAAATCGATCGGCAGCCGCTCGTCGAACTTCACGAAGCCGGTGGAAATGACGGTCGACAGGTTGATGTTGATGCCGATCCGCCGCCCGCGCATGAAGCTCAGCCCATGGTTCAGCGCGCGAAGCACCGACTGGTCGAGATTGGCGGTGAAGTAGTTGAACAGCCACTTGTTGGCGGTGATGTCGTAATCGGGGCACAGCCGCTCCTGGAGCAGCTTGATGGAGATGTAGAGTTCATAATACTCCATCTCCGCATCGCCGCCGCCGATGTTGGCGATGCCCTGGTTGAACAGAAAGGGCGACAGGTCGAACATCTGCATCGAGCGTTCGAGCTTGCCCAATTCTTCCAGCGTGATAGGCGGCTTGGTCTCGGTGACGTGTTGCCCGGTCTCGTTCGCCTGCAGTTCTTCGATGAAACGGATGACGTTGATGAAGTTCAACGCCAGTTCCATGATCGAATAAAGCGAATATTCCTTGTAGGGGTTCGGCCCGGTCAGCGTCGTCTTCGACAGGAAGACCTGTTCCACCGTCTGGCAGACGTCGGTGACGCCGGTCAGCTTCAGCCCCTTGTAGAGGACGATGACATCGCCGTTGGAAATGTTGAAGGACTGCAGATAGGAGGCCTTGGTCGCCAGTTCCTGGATGATGGAGCGGACCATCATCTGGCTGGTCGGATCGCGGTCCTTCAGAAGCGACAGATGCATGTGGATCAGCCGCATGCCCTGCAATTCGTTCTTCGCCGACCGCAGCAGGTTCAGGAGCTTGTCGTTGTCGAATTCCGGCTTCTGGTCCTTGGCGGCGGCGACGGCGGCCTGCTTTTCCGTGGTGGAAAGCCGGACACGGTCCCGTCCCAGAGGTGGTCTGCCGCCAAACCTGCTCATACCTTGCTCACTCCCACAACAAGCGTCACGCCTGCCAACCACCCATGTCTTCGGCCGCTCGTTGTCCGGCAGCCTTTTGCTTTGCGTCCGGGCGCTTCCGCCCGGCCGACTCCGGCGGCCCGCGAACCGGCCGGGCATGCCTGATCCGTCCGATCCTACGAAGCCGAACCGATCTTAACGGTAACTTTCTTTAAAAAGCCCTTAAGGCTAAAGTCCGGGCGCAGGAGGCACCCGGACCGCCGCAAAAGGCGCCGCAATCATCGAAGCGACGCCATCCGAAAAGGTCAAGTTTCGGATTCGGCCGAATCGGTCGTCTGGCGCGGTTCGCCAGCAGGAACGATGCGGACGCGACGGTCTATGACCGCAAGTCCGATCTTTCCGTGCTTCAATGCGAGCGCATCATTGCCGAACAGTTCGCGACGCCAGCCCTGCATCGCCGGAATCTCTGCCCGATCATCGGCCGCCAACGCCTCCAGATCGGATGAGGACGCCACCAACTTCGCCGCGACATTGTTCTCGTCGCACTTCATCTTCAGAAGCACGCGCAACAATTCGACGATCGGTTGCAATCCGGGCGGCGGTTCCTCGCGCGGTTCGACACGGGGCAGGGCGCTGTCCGGCAGGTCCAGTCCCGCCTGCACGGCAGACAGCACGTCGGCGCCCTGGCGTCCCTCGGCGAAGCCGCGGCCCAGTCCGCGGGTGCGGGCGAGGTCGTCGACGGTGGTCGGCGCGTGGGCGGCGATCTCCAGCAGCGCCTCGTCGCGCAGCACGCGGGAGCGCGGCTGGTCGCGGCGCTGGGCCTCGCGCTCGCGCCACGCCGCCAGCTCCTTCAGGATGGCCATGAAGCGCGGCTTGTTGGTCCGCACCTTCAGCCGCATGTAGGAGCTTTCCGGATCGACCTGATAGGTCGCCGGATCGGTCAGGATCGCCATCTCCTCTTCCAGCCAGTGCGAGCGACCGGAGCGGGCGAGGCGGCGCTTCAGCTTCTCATAGGCCGGGCGCAGATGGATGACGTCGGACAGGGCGTAGGTCAGCTGGCGGTCGGTCAGCGGCCGGTGCGACCAGTCGGTGAAGCGGCTGGACTTGTCGATGCGGGCGCCGGCCAGCTTGGTCACCAGCGTCTCGTAGCCGACGCTCTCGCCGAAGCCGCAGACCATCGCCGCGACCTGGGTGTCGAACAGCGGATGCGGGATCTGGCCGGACAGGTGCCAGAAGATCTCCACATCCTGGCGGGCGGCGTGGAACACCTTCAGCACCGACGGGTCGCTCATCAGCGCGAACAGCGGCGCCAGGTCGATGCCTTCGGCCAGCGGGTCGATGGCGACCGCGCCGTCGGGCCCGCCGACCTGCACGAGGCACAGTTGCGGCCAATAGGTCTTTTCCCGCAGGAACTCGGTGTCGACCGTGATGTACTCGGCCCCTGCCAGCGACTGACAGAAGGCCTGAAGGGCGTCGGTTGTCGTGATGAGCGTCATGGTTGCTTCATACACGACCGTGCGGGTGCGCGAAAGTCCGCCGACGTGCGGAGCCGATGCGCGTTGCAAAAGGATATGTCGGGCGGGCGGCAGGCCGGATTTTCCCGCTCTGCTTATCCCACGGCCACGGCGGTGTTAAACTGCGGTTCGGCAGCCGGCCTGCCGGCGGATGGAACGGTTGAACAGGGTGGTCCAGGATGTTTCAAACCGTTCCAAACGTTCCATCCGGGCTCCCGCCGCACTGCGCTGCACCCTATCGCGGCTTGACTTTCGCGCGCGTCCGGTGTGGTGTGTCGAACCGCTTTTTCCGCCGGATTCCGCCCTTTTCAAGGTGTTTCGACCCATGCACCCCTACCGCACGCACACCTGCGGCCAGCTTCGTGAAGAGAATGCCGGTGAAACCGTCCGCCTGTCGGGCTGGATGAACCGGAAGCGCGACCATGGACAGCTGCTGTTCATCGACCTGCGCGACCATTACGGCCTGACGCAGTGCGTGGTCGATACCTCCAACCCGGCCTTCGAGGTCGCCAACCGGCTGAAGCTGGAATCGGTCATCACCGTCACCGGCAAGGTGGTGAAGCGCACGGCCGAGACCATCAACGACAAGCTGCCCACCGGCCGCATCGAACTGCAGATCGCCGAGCTGACCGTGGAAGGCGAGGCGGAGCAGATCCCGCTGCAGGTCAACCAGGACACCGATGCCGGCGAGGACGTGCGCCTGCGCTACCGCTTCCTCGACCTGCGCCGCGAGCGCATCCACGAGAACATCATGCTGCGGTCGCGCGTGATCGCCTCGGCGCGCCGCCGCATGATCGACCAGGGCTTCACCGAGTTCCAGACGCCGATCCTCACCGCCTCCTCGCCCGAGGGTGCGCGCGATTATCTGGTGCCCAGCCGCAACCATCCCGGCAAGTTCTACGCCCTGCCGCAGGCGCCGCAGCAGTTCAAGCAGCTGCTGATGGTCGCCGGCTTCGACCGCTACTTCCAGATCGCCCCCTGCTTCCGCGACGAGGACGCCCGCGCCGACCGTAGCCCGGGCGAGTTCTACCAGCTCGATTTCGAGATGTCCTTCGTCACCCAGGAAGACGTCTTCGCCGCCATCGAGCCGGTGCTGCACGGCATCTTCGAAGAGTTCGGCGGTTTCCGCCGCGAGTCGAAGCCGGTCATCGACGGGCTGCCCTTCCGCCGCATCTCCTTCGCCGAATCGATGCTGAAGTACGGCAACGACAAGCCGGACCTGCGCAACCCGCTGGTCATCACCGACGTGACCGAGGTGTTCAAGCGCGACGACGTGGAATTCCGCGCCTTCAAGCAGACGCTGGAGAAGGGCGGCGTCGTCCGCGCCATCCGCGCCCCGAAGGTCTCCGATCGTCCGCGCAGCTTCTTCGACAAGCTGAACGACTGGGCCCGCGGTCTCGGCGCCCCCGGCCTCGGCTACATCGTCATGGAAGCCGGCGGCGGCAAGGGTCCGATCGCCAAGTTCGTGCCGGAAGCCGCCCAGGCCGCCCTGCGTGAGCTGGCCGGTCTCGAGGATGGCGACGCGATCTTCTTCGTCTGCGATCAGGTGGGCCCGGCGGCCAAGCTGGCCGGCCTCGCCCGCACCCGCATCGGCGAGGAGCTGGACCTGATCGAGAAGAACGCCTTCCGCTTCTGCTGGATCGTCGACTTCCCGATGTACGAGCTGGACGAGGAGACCAACAAGGTCATCTTCAGCCACAACCCGTTCTCCATGCCCCAGGGCGGCCTGAAGGCGCTGGAGACGATGAACCCGCTCGACATCAAGGCCTACCAGTACGACATCGTCTGCAACGGCGTCGAACTGTCGTCCGGCGCCATCCGTAATCACCTGCCGGAGGTGATGTACAAGGCCTTCGAGATCGCCGGCTATCCACCGGAGGAGCTGGAAGCCCGATTCGGCGGCATGCTGAGCGCGTTCAAGCTGGGCGCCCCGCCGCACGGCGGTTCGGCCCCGGGTATCGACCGCATCGTCATGCTGCTGGCCGACGAGCCGAACATCCGCGAGGTCATCGCCTTCCCGCTGAACCAGCGCGCCGAAGATCTCCTGATGCAGGCCCCGGCACCGGTCGACACCGCCCGTCTGAAGGAACTGCACCTGAAGCTCGACCTGCCGAAGCCGAAGGTCGCCGCCCCGTCCGCGCCGCAGGCGTAAAGGAACTTTCACCGGTCCTTGGCGGTTTGCTGAAAAGGCCATCCGGACGCTGGTCCGGGTGGCCTTTTTCCTTGTCAACATGCGCGTGCGGGGCTATGTAAGCGCCGTCGTCAAAACCTCACGCGGGCTGGCGGACCTTCGGTTTTACTCCGATGGCCCGATCCGGTGTCTTCAGCCATGGTTTCCATGCGCCGTCGACAATGCCCGCGGCGGAGCAACCGGAAAAAGGGATTTTTTCCACATGACCATGCCCACCTTCACCATGCGCCAGCTGCTGGAAGCCGGTGTCCACTTCGGTCACCACACCCGCCGCTGGAACCCGAAGATGAACCAGTACATCTTCGGCGTCCGCAATGGCGTGCACATCATCGACCTCGAGCAGACCGTCCCGATGCTGCACCGCGCCCTGCAGGCCGTGCGTGACGTCGTCGCCGGCGGTGGCCGCGTCCTGTTCGTCGGCACCAAGCGCCAGGCCCAGGAGCGCATTGCCGAGGCTGCCGCCAAGTGCGGTCAGTACTACGTCAACCACCGCTGGCTCGGCGGCATGCTGACCAACTGGAAGACGATCTCCCAGTCGATCAAGCGCCTGCGCGAGATGGAAGAGCGTCTGGGTGGCGACACCTCGGGCCTGACCAAGCGCGAAGTGCTGGAGCTGACCCGCGAGCGCGACAAGCTGGAGCGTGCGCTGGGCGGTATTAAGGAGATGGGCGGCCTCCCGGACGTCATCTTCATCATCGACACCAACAAGGAGTCGATCGCGGTCAAGGAAGCCAACAAGCTGGGCATCCCGGTCATCGCGGTCCTCGACAGCAACTCCGATCCGGACGGCGTGGCCTTCCCGATCCCCGGCAACGACGACGCCCTGCGCGCCATCGAGCTGTACTGCGACCTGACGGTCGGCGCCGTGCTTGACGGCCTGCAGGCCGAGATGAGCGCCGCCGGCATCGACGTCGGCGCCGCCGAGGACGCTCCGGCCGAGCAGCTGCCGGAGGAAGAGACCGCCGCCGAGACCGCCCAGGCCTGACCCTGACGGTTCAAGGGCAGCCGGGCCTTATGACCTATGGCCCGGCTGCCTTTTTTATGGGCTGGCTTTTTTCTGGGTTGCCACCCGTTTTGACTTTGTGACTCAATCCGATCCGCCTGCCGGATCGCTTGGAAGGAAGAGGGCGCAACATGGCCGAGATTACCGCCTCGCTCGTCAAGGAACTGCGCGAGAAGACCGGCGCGGGCATGATGGACTGCAAGAAGGCGCTGAACGAGACGCAGGGCGACCTCGAGGGCGCCGTCGACTGGCTGCGCAAGAAGGGCCTCGCCGCCGCTGCGAAGAAGTCGGGCCGCGTCGCCGCCGAGGGTCTGGTCGCCGTCGCCACCGCCGGCACCAAGGGTGCCGTCGTCGAGGTGAACGCCGAGACCGACTTCGTTGCCCGCAACGACAAGTTCCAGGCTTTCGCCGCCAATGCCGCCGAGCTGGCGCTGACCTCTGCCGGCGACGTCGAGGCACTGAAGGCCGCCACCTATCCGGGCACCTCGCACACCGCCCAGGATGAGCTGACCAGCCTGATCGCCACCGTCGGCGAGAACATGAACCTGCGCCGCGCCGTCACCCTGTCGGTCTCGGCCGGTGTCGTCGTCAGCTACGTCCACTCGGCCATCGCGCCGGGCCTGGGCAAGATCGGCGTTCTGGTGGCTCTCGAGTCGACCGGCGACACCGCCAAGCTGGCCGACCTCGGCAAGCAGATCGCCATGCACATCGCCGCTGCCCGCCCGGACGCGCTGGACATCGCCGATGTCGACAGCTCGTCGCTGGAGCGTGAGCGCAACGTGCTGGCCGAGCAGGCCCGCGCTTCGGGCAAGCCGGAGAACATCATCGAGAAGATGGTCGAAGGCCGCGTCCGCAAGTACTACGAGGAAGTCTGCCTGCTGGAGCAGACCTACGTGATCGACGGCGAGACCAAGGTCCGCAAGGTGGTGGAGAACGCCGCCAAGGACATCGGCGCTCCGGTCAAGGTCACGGCCTTCACCCGCTTCGCGCTGGGCGAGGGCATCGAGAAGGCCCAGTCGGACTTCGCCGCCGAGGTCGCTGCCGCTGCCGGCGGTCAGGGCTGAGACCGGTAAGGTCGAACGCTAAAGGTCCGTACGCCGCATTCTGAAACAGCAAGGGAGCGTTCCCCCCATGGTCGAAACCACCGGGACCACCGCGCCGGCCGAGGGCGTCCGCTACAAGCGCGTCCTCCTCAAGGTGTCGGGCGAAGCGCTGATGGGTCAGCGCGACTATGGTCTGGACCCGGAGATGGTGAATCGCATCGCCAACGAGGTGAAGGCGGTCATCGGGCTCGGCGTCCAGGTCTGTCTGGTCATCGGCGGGGGGAACATCTTCCGGGGTGTGAAGGGTGCGGCGAGCGGCATGGAGCGTGCTTCGGCCGACTATATCGGCATGCTCGCCACCGTGATGAACGCGCTCTCGATGCAGAGCGCGCTCGAACGGATGGGCGTCAGCACGCGGGTGCAGTCGGCCATTCCCATGGCGACGGTCTGCGAGCCCTATATCCGGCGCCGCGCCGTCCGCCACATGGAAAAGGGCCGGGTGGTGATTTTCGCCGCCGGCACCGGCAACCCCTTCTTCACCACCGACACCGCCGCGGCGCTGCGCGCGTCCGAAATGGGCTGTGACGGTCTGCTGAAGGGCACGCAGGTCGATGGCGTCTATACCGCCGATCCGAAGAAGGATCCGACGGCCGAGCATTACGAACGCCTCACCTACATGGACGTCCTGACCAAGGACCTGCAGGTGATGGACGCTTCGGCGATCGCGCTGTCGCGCGAGAACCACATTCCCATTCTGGTCTTCTCGATCCACACGCCCGGCGCCTTCGCCGAAGTGATGCAGGGCCGTGGCAAGCACACCATCATAACGGAAGAAAGGGAGTAGGCCCGTGGCTGCGCCCGACCTATCGGATCTGAAGCGCCGCATGGAAGGCGCGCTTGACTCGTTTCGCAAGGAACTGGGCGGTCTGCGCACCGGCCGCGCCTCGTCCAATCTGCTCGAACCGGTGATGGTGGAGGCCTATGGCAGCCGCATGCACCTGCGCGAGGTCGCCACGGTCTCCGTTCCGGAGCCGCGCCTGATCTCGGTCCAGGTGTGGGACCGGGGCATGACCAAGGCGGTCGAGAAGGCCATCCGCGACAGCGGCCTGGGCCTGAACCCGCAGGCCGAAGGCCAGGTCATCCGCGTGCCGCTGCCCGATCTGACGCAGGAGCGCCGCGCCGAGCTGGCGAAGGTCGCCCACAAGTACGCCGAGCAGTGCCGCGTCGCCATCCGCAACATCCGTCGTGACGGCATGGACAGCCTGAAGAAGGCCGAGAAGGCCAGCGAGATCACCCAGGACGAGCACAAGGTCCAGGCGGACAAGGTGCAGGTGCTGACCGACCAGCACATCAAGCTGGTCGATGACTCGCTTGCGCAAAAAGAAAAGGAAATCATGCAGGTCTGATCCGGAATGCGCGACGCGGACGACAACCGGTCCAACACGGCCCCAGGGCATGTTGCCATCATCATGGATGGCAACGGGCGCTGGGCCAAGGCGCGCGGCCTGCCGCGCACCGCCGGTCACAAGAAGGGCGTGGACGCCGTCCGCCGCACCGTGGAAGCGGCGCGCGAACTTGGCATCGGCACTCTGACGATCTTCAGCTTCTCCTCGGAGAACTGGCGCCGGCCGGAGGAAGAGGTCAGCGACCTGATGGGTCTGCTGCGCTTCTACCTGCGCAGCGAAGTCGCCGAACTGCACCGGGCGGGCGTTCGCCTGCGGGTGATCGGCGACCGCACGCGGCTGTCGGAGGACATCAACCGGCTGATCGACAATGCCGAGGGCCTGACCCGCGACAACCGGGTGATGACGCTGGTGGTGGCTCTCAGCTACGGCTCGCGCCTGGAGATCGTCCATGCGGCTCGCCGGCTGGCGGAAGAAGTGGCGGCCGGTCGCCTGTCGCCTGAGGCCATTGACGAAGACGCGCTGTCGGCGCGGCTCTACACGGCCGACATACCCGACCCCGACCTGATCATCCGCACCAGCGGCGAGAAGCGGATCAGCAATTTCCTGCTGTGGCAGGCGGCCTATGCCGAGCTGGTCTTCGTCGATACGCTCTGGCCCGATTTCACCAAGCGCGATCTGGAGGCGGCGATTGAAGAGTTCCACCGACGGGAACGCCGCTTCGGCGCCACCACCGCCGGGTCCCGCTGACACGCCGGATTCGCTCGCAGTGCCGACCAAGCCATCCAGGGCAGGGGACCTCAAGGTTCGTGTCCTGTCGGCATTGGTCATGGCGCCGGTCGTGCTGGGTGCCGTCTGGATTGGCGGCTGGGTGTTCCATGCCCTGATCGCCTTCGGATCGGTGGTCGCCGTGTCCGAATGGACCAGCATCGTTCCCAGCGCCCGCCGCTTGCCGGCCCGCATCATGGCGACGGTCGGCATCCTCGTGGCAGTGATGGCGCAGATCGCCGCCGGTCCGGCCGCAGGGCTGGGGGCGGCTGCAGCCTTCGCCGTTCTGACCGCCATTGTCGGTGGCGGCGCCGACCGCAACCTGCTCGGTTTTGGCGTGCTTTATGTCGCTGTCGGCATGGCCGGCCTGATGTGGCTGCGTGATCTGCCGGAGTCCGGGCTGTCGCTCTTCCTGTTCGTCCTCATTGCCATCTGGGCAACCGACATCGGGGCCTATGCCGCGGGCCGCAGCATAGGCGGACCTAAGCTGGCGCCGCGCATCAGCCCCAAAAAGACCTGGGCCGGCCTGATCGGCGGCATGGCGTCTTCGGCGCTTTTCGGCTGGCTGGTGGCTCTGGCCTTCGGAGCGGCGCGCCCGGACATCGCTCTGGCGGTGGGCGCTGCCGTCGCCGTGGTCGGGCAGGCCGGCGACCTGTTCGAATCGGCGATCAAGCGGCGTTACAATGTGAAGGACAGCGGTCAGCTCATTCCCGGGCATGGCGGCATCCTCGACCGCATCGACGGGCTTCTGGCCGCGGCCCCGGTGCTGGCCCTGTTCCACGCGGCCGTTGGATCGGTTCTGTCATGGTGGTGAAAGCGGGAGCGGGGCCTGATGCGCCGCGTAGCGTAACGATCCTCGGGTCCACGGGCTCGGTCGGAACGCAGACGGTGGACCTCGTCTCCCGCGATCCGGAGCGCTTTCCGGTGGAGGCGCTGACCGCGAACCGCAACGTCACTCTGCTGGCTCAGCAAGCCCGGCAGTTGAACGCCCGCTTGGCCGTGGTCGCCGACCCCGCCGCCTATGCCGAGTTGAAGAGCCTGCTCTCCGGCACCGGCATCGAGGTCGCCGCCGGGTCCGAAGCGGTTGCCGCCGCGGCGGAGCGTCCGGCTGACTGGGTGATGGCCGCCATCGTCGGCGCCGCCGGTCTCGAGCCGACGCTCGCAGCGGTGCGGCGTGGCGCCATCGTCGCCTTCGCCAACAAGGAGGTGCTGGTCTGCGCCGGCGCCTTGATGATGGAGGAGGTGAAGGCCCACGGCGCGACGCTGCTGCCGGTCGACAGCGAGCATTCCGCCATCTACCAGGTCTTCGATTTCGACCGTACCGACAGCGTTGCCCGCCTGATCCTGACGGCGTCGGGCGGTCCCTTCCGCACCAGGGATCGCGCCTTCATGGCGGCTGCGACGCGGGAGCAGGCGGTCGCCCATCCGACCTGGGACATGGGCGCCAAGATTTCGGTCGACAGCGCCACGATGATGAACAAGGGGCTGGAGCTGATCGAAGCCCACTTCCTGTTCGGCATACCGGAAGAGCGCATCGATGTGCTGGTCCACCCGCAGTCGGTCATCCATTCGCTGGTCGAATATGTCGACGGCTCGGTTCTGGCGCAGCTCGGCACGCCCGACATGCGCACGCCGATCGCCTATGCGCTCGGCTGGCCCGCCCGCATCGCCACGCCGGCGGAGCGGCTCGATCTGGTCAAGGCGGCGACGCTGACCTTCGAGGCTCCTGATCCCGTGCGTTTCCCTGCACTGAGGCTGGCCCGGGCCGCCTTGCAAAGCGGGGGGGGCGCTCCTACTATACTCAGTGCCGCCAACGAGGTGGCCGTCCAGGCGTTTCTCGACCGCCGGATCGGCTTCCTCGACATCGAACGGATCGTCGAGGAGACGTTGACGGCGTTGCCCCACCGCCCGCTGCGCGATCTCGCCGCCGTGCGGGAGGCCGACGCGGATGCGAGGCGGGACGCCGCCTGCCGTGTTGCGGCCATCGGTGCGACGGCGGTTGGCAGCCGATGATCCGCGTTCGAGGCGCTGGAAGGCGCAAGGGTTGATATGGACGTTATCGGCGGTTTCTGGACCTCGGTGCTGGCCTTTCTGCTGGTCCTCACCGTGCTCGTCTTCGTGCACGAGCTTGGTCACTATCTGATCGCGCGCCGCAACGGCGTGCGGATCGAAACCTTCTCCATCGGCTTCGGACCGGAACTGTTCGGCTTCACCGACCGGGTGGGCACCCGCTGGAAATTCAGCGCGCTGCCGCTCGGCGGCTACGTCAAGATGTTCGGCGATGCCGATCCGGCCAGCACCCCGGGTGCCCATCTGACCGCCATGTCGGCGGAGGAGCGCGCGGTGTCCTTCCACCACAAGCGGGTGGGGCAGCGTGCAGCCATCGTCGCGGCCGGACCGATCGCGAATTTCGTCTTCTCCATCGTCGTTCTTTCCCTGCTGTTCATGACCGCCGGACAGTCCTTCACGCCGCCGGACGTCGGTGGCATTCAGCCCGGCAGTGCGGCGGAACGCGCCGGCATTCAGCCGGGTGATCTGATCCTGTCGGTCGATGGTACCGGGGTTCAGCGATTCGAAGAGATCCGGCAGATCGTTTCGATCCGCCCGGGCGAGCCGCTGGCCATCGAACTGAAGCGTGATGGACGGGTTATGACCCTGACCGCCACGCCGGAGTCGCAGACGGTCACCGACCGACTCGGCAACGCTCACCAGATCGGCCTGCTCGGGATCAGCCGCGGCAGCGTCGGCATGATGCGTCATGATCCCGTGACCGCTGTCTGGCAGGCGGGACGTGAAGTCGCAGGCATGATCACCGGCACCTTCACCGCACTGGGCCAGATGGTCCAGGGATCGCGCGGGACGGAGGAGTTGGGCGGCCCGCTGCGCATCGCCCAGATGTCGGGCGAGGTGGCGCAATCCGGCTGGTATCCGCTGGTCTGGTTCATGACGTTCCTGTCTGTGAACCTGGGCCTCATCAACCTGTTTCCGGTTCCGATGCTGGATGGCGGCCACCTGCTTTTTTACGGCATCGAAAAGCTGCTCGGCCGGCCGGTTGGAGCGCGAGCGCAAGAATACGGTTTCCGAATTGGATTGGCCTTGGTATTAACGCTCATGGTCTTCGCCACGTGGAACGACCTTGTTCAATTGCGCGTGGTCGATTTCTTCCGGGGACTGGTTTCCTAAAGCCAGCCCCTTGCCAGGGAGCGTGATTTGCCGGTGTCGAGCAAAGTTCTGGTGGCGGGCCTGATGGCCGGCTGCGCCATGACGACGGTGTCTGTCGCCCTCGCCCAAACCGCCGCCTCGCCCGGTCGGGCTCAGGCGGTCACCGGGTCCACGGTCACCCAGGTGTTCAGTGGCGGTACGGTGCGCGACATCCGGGTCGAAGGCACCCAGCGAATCGAACCCTCCACGGTCCGCTCCTACCTGACCGTCCAGCCCGGCGACCCGTTCGATCCCGACCGGATCGACCAGTCGCTGAAGTCGCTGTTCAACACCGGCCTGTTCGCCGACGTCGTGCTGAAGCGCGAAGGCGACACGCTTGTGGTGACGGTGGCGGAGAATCCGATCATCAATCGCATCGCGTTCGAGGGCAATCGGCGCATCGAGAAGGATACGCTGGAGAAGGAAATCCAGTTGCGTCCGCGCGTGGTCTATACCCGAACCCGGGTCCAGTCCGACGTCCAACGCATCCAGGAGATTTACCGGCGGCAAGGCCGATTCGGTGCGACCGTCGAACCGAAGATCATCCAGCTCGACCAGAACCGTGTCGATCTGGTGTTCGAGATCAATGAAGGCGTGCGCACCGGCGTGCGCGGCATCACCTTCATCGGCAACGAGCATTTCTCGGACGGAACCCTGCGCGAGAACATCCAGACCAAGGAGTCCGCTTGGTGGCGGTTCCTGTCGTCGGATGACAATTACGATCCGGATCGCCTGAACTACGATCGCGACCTGCTGCGCCGCTACTATCTGAAGGAAGGCTATGCCGATTTCCGCGTCGTGTCGGCGGTCGCCGAACTGACTCCGGACAAGTCGGATTTCTTCATCACCTTCACCATTGAGGAAGGCGAGCGCTACAAGTTCGGCAAGGTCGACATCAAGACCTCGCTGAAGCAGCTCGACCCCGCGGTTCTGCAGAACAGCGTCACCACCACCGAAGGCGACTGGTACAACGCCCAGAAGGTGGAAGACACCATCACGAAGCTGACCAACGCGGTCGGCGATCTACAGTATGCGTTCGTCGATGTCCGTCCGCGGATTTCGCGCAATCGTGAAACCCACACCATCGACATCACCTACGAGATCAACGAGGGTCCGCGCACCTTCGTTGACCGCATCGATATTTCCGGCAACGTCCGGACGCTCGACAAGGTGATCCGCCGCGAGATGCTGCTGTCCGAAGGCGACCCCTTCAACGCGTCGAAGCTGAAGCGGTCGGAGCAGCGCATCAAGGATCTCGGCTTCTTCGAGCGCGTGAACATCACGACGTCCGAGAGCAGCGCGCCGGACCGTACCGTCGTCAACGTCGACGTGGCCGAACAGTCCACCGGTGAAATCTCTATCGGTGCGGGCTTCTCGACCTCCGACGGCCCGTTGGGTGACTTCTCGATCCGCGAGCGCAATCTCCTTGGCCGCGGCCAGGATCTGCGTCTGGGTGCCACACTGTCCGGCCGGCGCCAGCTGTACGATATCTCCTTCACGGAGCCGTACTTCATGGACCGCGACCTGTCGGCTGGCGTCGACATCTTCCGGACGCGCTACAACTACCAGGATGAAAGCTCCTTCAACGAGAAGAACACCGGCTTCGCCCTGCGCCTCGGCTATCCGCTGACCGAGCGTCTGCGCCAGCGCGTTTACTATCAGCTGCAGGACACGCTGATCGAGGAAGTGCCGACCACCGCGTCGAAGTACATCCAGGAGCAGCGCGGTGAGCGTCTGACCTCACTGATCGGCCAGGAGTTGACCTACGACGTCCGCAACAGCAAGCTGACGCCGACCGAGGGGTATTTCGTCCGCCTGACCAATGACATCGCCGGTCTCGGTGGGTCGGTGCGCTTCCTGCGGAACAAGCTGGCTGCCGGCTACTACCTGCCGCTCGGCGAGGACCAGTGGGTGCTCAGCACCACCGGCGAAATCGGCTACATCCACGGCCTCGGCAAGAAGGTTGACCTAGGCGACCGTTTCTTCATCGGCGGCGACACGCTGCGCGGCTTCAACACCGCCGGTATCGGCCCGCGCGACATTTCGACCGGCGACGCGCTGGGCGGCACGCGCTATGCCCGCGCCTCGGTGGAAATGAGCTTCCCCTTCGGCCTGCCGGAGGAATTCGGTCTGCTCGGCCATGCCTTCACCGATGTCGGCACGCTGGGCAAGGCCGACATCAGCGATCCGAACGTGAAGGATGACGAGAGCATCCGCGTCTCCATCGGCACCGGCGTGTCGTGGAAGTCGCCGTTCGGCCCCATCCGGCTCGATGTCGCCCTGCCGATCCGCAAGGAAGGCTACGACAAGAAAGAGCTTATCCGCTTCAGCTTCGGAACCAGGTTCTAAGATGCAATCCACCCTGTCGAAGACGCCGTTCCGCGTCGCCGCCCTGTCGGCCGTTACGGCTGCCGGTCTCCTCTTTGCCGCGACCTCGGCCATGGCCCAGGCGGCTCCGGCCCAATCGGCACCCAAGACCGACGCCCCGAAGGCCGAAGTCCCGGGTCCGGGTGCGGAGCTCAAGGCGCCTGTCATCGCAGTGATCGACGTCCAGAAGATCATGCAGGAATCCGCCGCGTCGAAGGGCATCACCAAGTCCTTCGAATCACTGCGTGATTCCTATCAGAAGGAAATTTCCGCGCTGGAGGACAAGCTCCGCAAGAACGAGGACGAACTGCGCAAGCAGCAGACCGTCCTATCGCCGGAAGCTCTCGCCAACAAGCGCCGCGATTTCGAAAAGCAGGTTGCCGACGTGCAGAAGACGGTTCAGAACCGCAAGCGCGCTCTGGAGACCAGCCTGAACGAAGCGATGGCCGTCGTTCACAAGACGATGGTCGAGGTGGTCGCCGACATCTCCCGCGAGCGCGGCGCGAACCTCGTTCTGGCTCGCCAGCAGTTCGTTCTGGTCGACACGCAGCTCGACGTCACCGACGCGGTGATGGAGCGCGTGAACAAGAAGCTGCCGCAGGTTGCGCTGAACGTCCCCAAGCAGTGATGCTTGTCTGAACAGGGCCGTCGCCGTCCCGAGCGGGGACGGTGGCGGCCCTGTTCCGTTTCCGGGTTCGGCGGTTGCGGTCGCCGCGGAAATGGGGCAAGAAGGCGGAGCAAACAATAAGGCACCGGTGTTCCTTATCGGGGCGGCGGTGCCCGTTCCCTTCAAACAGGGAATGCTGAACTCTATCGGTTGGTGGAAAGGCGGGCGGCCGGGCAATGGACGTGACGGCGGACAACAACGCGCAAAGCAACAAGATCGACGACATCGACATCACGCGGATCATGAAGATGATCCCGCATCGTTACCCGATCCTGATGATCGACCGGGTGATCGATGTGACGCTGGGCGAAGGCGCCACCGGCGTGAAGAACGTCACGATCAACGAGCCATTCTTCCAGGGCCACTTCCCGTCGCGCCCGGTCATGCCCGGCGTGCTGATCATCGAGGCGATGGCCCAGACCTCTGCCGTGCTGGTCGTGGCGACCCTGGGTCCCGACGCCGAAGGCAAGCTGGTCTATTTCATGACCGTCGACGAGGCTCGCTTCCGCCGCCCCGTCACCCCTGGCGACACCATCCACATCCACGTCACCAAGCAGCGTCAGCGCGCCAACGTGTGGAAGTTCAAGGGCGAGGCCAAGGTCAATGGCGTCCTCGTCGCTGAAGCCGTCTATTCTGCCATGATTCTGGACGAAAAATGACCGTTACCATCCATCCGTCCGCCATCGTCGATCCCGCTGCCAAGCTGGGGGAGGGGGTCAGCATCGGCCCCTTCTGCGTCGTCGGTCCCGACGTCACGCTGGGCGACGGCGTTCGGCTGGTTTCGCATGTTGCGGTCGACGGGCGCACCAGCATCGGCGCCGAAACCGTCATCTATCCCTTCGCGTCCATCGGGCACCGGCCGCAGGATCTGAAGTTCCATGGCGAGCCATCGGAACTCGTCATCGGCGCCCGTAACCAGATCCGCGAACATGTGACGATGAACCCGGGCACCGAGGGCGGCGGCATGATCACCCGCGTCGGTGACGACGGGTTGTTCATGATGGGCTCGCACGTGGCCCACGACTGCATCGTCGGCGACCATGTCATCATGGCCAACAACGCCACTTTGGGCGGTCACGTCACGCTGGGTGACTATGTCATCATCGGCGGACTGTCTGCGGTGCGCCAGTTCGTGCGCATCGGCTCCCATGCCATGATCGGCGGCATGTCGGGCGTCGAGAACGACGTGATTCCCTTCGGCCTGGTCATGGGGGACCGCGCCCGGCTGGCTGGCCTGAATCTGGTCGGCCTGGAGCGCCGCGGCTTCAAGAAGGATGACATCCACGCCCTGCGTGCCGCCTATCGCATGCTGTTCGGTCCGGAGGGGACCTTCGCCGAGCGGGTGGATGAGGTCGGTCGCGATTTCGGCGAGCGTGCGCTGATTTCGGACGTGCTCTCCTTCATCCGGGCCAAGGAAGCCCGGTCTCTCTGCCAGCCGCGCGAGAGCTGAGGCGACCGGCCTATGGCCGATACAACAAAAGGCACCGGATCGCCGCCAGCGGGTCCGAAGCTGGCGATCCTGGCCGGCGGCGGTACGCTCCCGGCCCGCATCGCCAACGCGGTGCGCGGGCAGGGGCGTGAGGTCTTCATCGTGGCCTTCGATGGACACACCGATCCCGAGACGGTTGCCGGGGCGCCCCATGTCTGGAGTCGCTTCGGTGCCGCCGGCACGATCCTGCGGCGTCTGCATGAGGAGGGCGTGGGAGAGGTCGTTCTTGCCGGGCCGGTGAAGCGTCCCTCTTTCACCGAACTGATGCCGGATTGGCGCACCGCGCGTTTCCTTGCCCGCGTCGGCACCCGCGCACTCGGCGATGACGGCCTGCTGCGCGCCGTTGTGCGCGAAGTCGAGGATGACGGGTTCCGTGTGGTCGGATTGCATGACCTGCTGAAGGATCTGCTGACCGTTGCCGGACCGGTCGGCCGTCTCGCGCCCGACGTGGACGCGGAGCGGGACATTGCCCGTGCGGTCGAAGTCGCCCGCGCAATGGGGGTGCTGGACGTCGGGCAGGGTGCGGTGGTTCAGCAGGGAATCGTTCTGGCGGTCGAGGCGATCGAGGGAACCGACGCCATGCTCGATCGCTGTGCCGCCTTGGCGCGTCCGGGGCCCGGTGGCGTGCTGGTCAAGGTGAGGAAGCCGAAGCAGGATCGCCGCATCGACCTTCCCACCATGGGTGTCACCACGGTGGAAAAGGCTGCGGCTGCCGGTCTGCGGGGGATCGCGGTCGAGGCCGGCGGCAGCCTGCTGGTGGACCGACCTGCGGTGGCCGAGGCGGCGGATCGCCTCGGCCTGTTCGTTGTCGGCATCGAGATTCCGCAATGAGTGGCCCGCTTGCGGCCGATGACGGTCCGACACTGTTCCTGATTGCCGGCGAGCCGTCCGGCGACGCGCTGGGCGCCCGGCTGATGGCTGCGGCCAAGCGGCTGACCGGCGGAAAGGTGAGGTTCGTCGGCATCGGCGGCGAGAAGATGATGGCGGAGGGGCTGGTCAGCCTCTTTCCCATGGCGGAACTGACCCTGTTCGGCATCTTCGAACTGCTGCCGCACCTGCCGAACCTGATCCGTCGCATCGACCAAACGGTCGCGGAGATCATCCGTATACGTCCCGACGCCGTGGTCGGTATCGACTCGCCGGGCTTCACCGTGCGCGTGGCAAAGAAGGTGCGTGCGGCGGCACCCGCCATCCCATTGATCCACTATGTCGCACCGACGGTTTGGGCCTGGAAGCCGAAGCGTGCGGCGAAATATGCCGCCATCTACGATCATCTGCTTGCTGTGCTTCCCTTCGAGCCGCCCTATTTCGAGAGAGAGGGGCTGGCTTGCACCTTTGTCGGTCATTCGGTGGTCGAGGGCGGGGCAGGGAAGGGCGATGGTGCCGGCTTCCGTAATCGTCACGGGATTGCGTCGACCGACCGCGTGGTCGCGGTTCTTCCCGGCAGCCGCAAAGGCGAAGTGTCGCGGCTGCTGCCGGATTTCCGTGCAACGCTGGAGCGGTTGCAACCGACCCACCCGACTTTGGTGGCGGTGATCCCGACAGTGGCCACGGTACGCGACCGGGTGGCGGCGGCGATCGCCGACTGGCCGGTTCGAACTGTGCTGTTGGAAGGTGACGCCGAAAAATACGATGCCTTCACCGCGGCGGAAGCGGCACTCGCCGCGTCCGGCACCGTTTCTCTGGAGTTGGCTCTTGCGCGGCTGCCGACGGTCATCGCTTATCGGCTGAACCCGGTGACGGTCGCGCTTTATCGGCGTCTGATCCGGGTGAAATACGTCAACCTCGTCAACCTGATGCTCGATCGGATGCTGGTTCCCGAACTGCTGCAGCAGGATTGCCGGCCGGAAAGACTGGCCACCGAACTGGGCCGCCTGCTGGATGATCCGGCGGCACGTCAGGCGCAGATCGATGGCGTTGCCGAGGTGGCCCGCTGGCTGGGGCAAGGCGACACACCGCCCAGCGAGCGGGCTGCCCGTACGATCCTGAACGTCGTTGCGGAGCGACGCTTGAACAGGCCCCTGGAGGGCAAACCCTGAATGGGAGATCAGAGATCATGAGTGAATTCCGTCTGCTGCACACGATGCTGCGCGTGCTGGACCTGGAGAAGTCGCTCGACTTCTACACGCGGCTGCTCGGCATGAAGCTGCTGCGTCGCAATGACTATGAGGGCGGCCGCTTCACTCTCGCCTTCGTCGGTTACGGCGAGGAGTCCGACACTGCGGTCCTGGAACTGACCCACAATTGGGATCAGAAGGAACCGTACGAGATTGGCACTGCCTACGGTCATATCGCCCTCGGCGTGCCGGACATCTATGCCACCTGCGAGAAGCTGGCGGCCGAAGGTGTCAAGATTCCGCGCCCGCCGGGTCCTATGAAGCATGGCACCACCGTGATCGCCTTCATCGAAGACCCGGATGGTTACAAGGTGGAGTTGATCGAGAGGAAGTGACCGGCCATTGGGTCAAAGGTCATGAGGAGGGGCGTGGTCGGTGATGACCGCGCCCCTTTTCGTTGGCGCAGTTCCGGCCACACGGCGGAACCGTTCGCGGTAGTTGGCCGGGCTGAGTCCCAGCCGGCGGCGGAAATGGTGCCTGAGGGTGGCGGCGGAGCCGAAGCCGGTCAGGGTCGCCACTTCCTCCACCGGCAGGCTGCTCGATTCCAGAAGGTCACGGGCGCGACCCAGTCGCTCCGTCAGCAGCCAGTCGCCGGGCGTGGTGCCGGTCAGGGACTGGAACCGGCGCAGGAAGGTGCGGACACTCATCCCCGCCCGCGATGCCATGCCGGACAGGCTGTGTTCCTCCGCCAGCCTCTCCCGCAAATGATCGAGCAGGGGAGCCAAGCGGGCTCCTTCGCGGGCGGTCGGCACCGGCGTTTCGATGAATTGTGCCTGCCCGCCTTCGCGATGCGGCTGGACGACCAGACGGCGGGCCACGCTGTTTGCCGCCTCCGGTCCGAAATCGCGGCGGACCAGATGCAGGCAGAGGTCGATGCCGGCGGCACTGCCGGCTGAGGTCAGAATGTTGCCTTCATCCACATACAGCACGTCGGGCATCACCCGTATATCGGGGTAAAGTTCACCGAGCGTCGCGGTATATCGCCAGTGCGTGGTCGCCCGGCGTCCGTTCAGAAGTCCGGCGGCGGCGAGAACGAACGCGCCGGAGCAGATCGACAGGATCCGTGCGCCGCGCTTGTTGGCCCGGCGCAACGCGGCGATCAGGTCGCCGGGTACCGGCTCCCGTGCGCCGCGCCAGCCCGGAATGATGATGATGCCGGCTTGGTCGAGCAGGTCGAGTCCGCCATCGGCTTCCACGCGGATGCCGCCCACCGCGCGCAGCGGTCCGGCATCGAGGGCGGCGACCGCAAATCTGTACCAATCCGGCCCGAGTTCCGGGCGCGACAGGCCGAACACCTCGACGGCGACGCCGAACTCGAAGGTGCAGAGGCCGTCATAGGCGAGGGCGACGACCAGCGGGGGCGTGGCGATTGGCATGATCTGCACGATAGCTGGCGGTTGCGCCACTTTCCAGCCGAAGGAGCGATTGGAATGATGGGGGCGTCACGTCCAATCAGACCCCAGCAACGAGGACCCCATGCCCAGTCTCGTCACCGAAATTCCCGCGGCCCCGTCTGAGATTGCGGCGGCTCACTTTGCCAGGCGGCTGTCGCTGGAGACCGACTGCTGGGATGTTCACGACACGCTGAAATCCGGTAAACCGGACTTCATTCTGCTCGATGTGCGTGGACCGGCAGCATTCGCGCGTGGACATATACCGGGAGCCCTGAACCTGCCGCACGGCAAGATTACCGAGCGTCGGATGGCGGATTGGCCGGACGGCACGCTGTTCGTGGTCTACTGCGCCGGACCCCATTGCAACGGTGCTGATCGCGCCGCCTTGCGCCTCGCAAGGATTGGACGGCCGGTCAAACTGATGATCGGCGGCATCACGGGGTGGATCGACGAAGGCTTCGCACTGGAGTGCGAGAACTGAGGCGTTGCCTCAGATGAAGACGATCCCGGCGATCAGTGCCAGGATCAGCAGATAAACGATCAGGCGGCGGACGCGCCAGCCGAGTGGCGCCCTGTTGTCGTTGGCCGGCGGGCGCAGACGCACCCGCCGGGCCGGAACGATGTACGCAGTCGGGTCCTGGGCGGCTCCGTTGGAGCCGCCCATTCCGATGTGGGCTGTGGGCCGGTTAGCCACGCTCGGCCAGCGGCACGAACGGCCGCTTGGTCTGGCCGGTGTAGAGCTGACGCGGACGGCCGATCTTCTGCACCGGGTCCTCGATCATCTCCTTCCACTGGCTGATCCAGCCGACGGTGCGGGCCAGCGCGAACAGCACGGTGAACATGCTGGTCGGGAATCCCATCGCCTTCAGGATGATGCCCGAGTAGAAGTCGACGTTCGGATAGAGCTTCTTCTCGATGAAGTACTCGTCCGAGAGGGCGATCTTCTCCAGCTCCATCGCGATGTCCAGCAGCGGCTCGTCCTTGATGCCGAGCTCGCCGAGGACCTCGTGGCAGGTCTGGCGCATGACCTGGGCGCGCGGGTCGTAGTTCTTGTAGACCCGGTGGCCGAAGCCCATCAGGCGGAAGTTGTCGTTCTTGTCCTTGGCGCGGCGGACGAACTCGGGGATGCGATCCACCGAGCCGATCTCTTCCAGCATCTTCAGAACGGCTTCGTTCGCACCGCCATGGGCCGGACCCCACAGCGAGGCGATGCCGGCGGCGATGCAGGCGAACGGGTTGGCGCCCGACGAACCGGCCAGACGGACGGTCGAGGTCGAGGCGTTCTGCTCGTGGTCGGCGTGCAGGATGAAGATCTTGTCCATCGCCTTGGACAGGATCGGGTTGACCTTGAACGGCTCGCAGGGTGTGCCGAAGGTCATGTAGAGGAAGTTCTCCGCATACGACAGGTCGTTGCGCGGATACATGAAGGGCTGGCCGGTCGAGTACTTGTAGGCCATGGCCGCGATCGTCGGCATCTTGGCGATCAGGCGGTGCGCGGCAATCTTGCGCGCCTGCGGATCGTTGATGTCCAGCGAGTCGTGGTAGAAGGCCGACAGGGCGCCGACGACGCCGCACATGATCGCCATCGGGTGGGCGTCACGGCGGAAGCCGCTGTAGAACTTGGTCAGCTGCTCGTGCACCATCGAGTGGCGGCGCAGGATGTTCTCGAACTCCGTGCGCTCGGTCGCGGTCGGCAGATGGTTGTTGAGCAGGAGGAAGCAGACTTCCGGGAAGGTCGAATGCTCGGCCAGATCGTCGATGGCGTAGCCGCGGTGCAGCAGAACACCCTCGTCGCCGTCGATGTAGGTGATCTGCGACTCGCAGCTGCCCGTCGAGGTGAAGCCCGGATCGTAGGTGAAGTGGCCGGTCTCGGCGTAGAGCTTGCGGATGTCGATCACGCTCGGCCCGACGCTGCCGTGCAGGACCGGCATCGTGACCTGCTTGCCCGTCTTATTGTCGATGAGGGTTACGGTATCCTTGCCGTCCTCAGTCTGGGTCATCTCGGCACGTCCTTATCGTTGAGGGTCGGGCTTGGCGCCCTTTTTTCGTCGGCGCAGCATAGTTCCAAGGCTGCCCGATGGCAACGCACGGAAGTGACCATTATGCTGCACCCGCTGCATCGCGGATGCGAGAAAGCGTTGCTTCGCGGCCCAGCAGTTCGGCCACTTCGAAGATCGGCGGCGACACCGTCGATCCGGTCAGCGCGGCGCGCAACGGCTGAGCCACCTTGCCCAGCTTTTCGCCCCGTGCCTCGGCGAAGGCGCGAACCTGCGATTCCAGCGCAGCGGCGGTGAAATCCGGCACTTCGGCGAAGGCAGCCGCCAGTTCTTTCAACAGATTGCGGCCCTTTTCGTCCAGCAGCGCGGACGCTTTTTCGTCATAGCTGAGCGGCTGCGGCGCGACATAGAAGCGTGCGCTCTGCGCCAGATCGACCACGGTGCGGGCGCGCTGCTTCAGGCCGTTCATGGCCCGCGTCAGAAGGTCGCGTTCGGCGTCGCTCAGGCCGCGGCCGAGTTCCGCCTCCAGGCGCGGGGCGATCAGACCGAACAGTCGGGAATCGTCGGCAAGCCGCATGTAATGGGCATTCAGATTCTCGAGCTTGGCGAAGTCGAAGCGCGACGGCGAGCGGCCGATGCTCTCCAGGTTGAACCACTCGATGGCCTGTTCGGTCGAGATGATCTCGTCGTCGCCATGCGACCAGCCGAGCCGCAGCAGATAGTTACGGACCGCTTCCGGCAGATAGCCCATGTCGCGGTAGGCATCGACGCCCAGCGCGCCGTGACGCTTGGACAGCTTGGCGCCGTCGGGGCCATGGATCAGCGGGATATGGCCGAAGCGCGGCAGGTCCCAGCCCATGGCGTTGAAGATCTGGATCTGTCGGAAGGTATTGGTCAGGTGGTCGTCGCCGCGGATGACGTGGGTGACGTTCATGTCGTGGTCGTCGACCACCACAGCCAGCAGATAGGTCGGGGTGCCGTCGGCGCGCAGCAGGATCAGGTCGTCGAGCTGGGCGTTCTGCACCGTCACCTCGCCCTGGACAAGGTCGTTCAGGACGGTCTGGCCCTCCTGCGGCGCCTTCAGCCGGATCACCGGAGCAACGCCCGGAGGGGCATCGGAATCGGGACGGTCGCGCCAGCGGCCATCGTAGCGCATCGGCTGCCCGGCCGCCTTCTGGGCGGCGCGCATCTCCTCCAGCTCTTCCGGACTGCAATAGCAGCGATAAGCCTTGCCGGCGGCCAGCATCTGGTGCGCCACCTCGGCATGACGGTCCTTGCGCTCGAACTGGCTGACGGCGTCGCCGTCCCAGTCGAGCCCCAGCCACTTCAGCCCATCGAGGATGGCGTCCACCGCCGCCTGGGTCGAACGTTGCCGGTCGGTGTCTTCGATCCGCAGCAGGAACTTGCCGCCGGTGTTGCGGGCGTACAGCCAGTTGAACAGGGCGGTGCGGCCACCGCCGATGTGCAGAAAGCCGGTCGGCGACGGAGCGAAGCGGGTGACGACGGTCATCGGTCTCTCAATTTCCGGTTCGGCGCTGGTATGATGCGCCGGTGGTTCGACACCGTGGTTTAACACAGCCACCCGGCTTGGAGGCAATGCGATGCGTGCATGGACGGTCGTTGAAGGGCCCGCGGGCGGCATCGCTGCGCCGGGAAGCCGCTGCCGGTGACCGCCGCCGGCTGGCCGGAGGAGGAGACGGATAACCCACCGGCGCTCAGCGGACGATGGCGGCGCCTGTTGGCGCGCGCCGGCAGGCGACTCGCGGCGTTGGCAGGGGCGGAGGGGGAGCGTTGGGTTCTGTGGCTGCCCGTCGCTTTTGGGGCGGGGGTGTCGCTGTATTTCGGGTTGCGGCAGGAACCGGTCTGGTGGGGCGGACTCGCGGCGGTCGGCGGGGCGGTGATCCTGTTGTTGGCTGTGCGGCGCTGGTTCGCGTTGGCCGGGGTAGCGACGGCTCTGCTGATGGCGGCAGCCGGATTTCTGGTGGCGCAGGCGCATACGGCGCGCATGGCGGCGCCGGTCCTGACCCGAAGCATCGCGGGCGCCACCGTCACCGGGCGGGTGATGGCCGTGGAGCGGCGACCGGGTGCTGTGCGCATCACCATGCGGGAGGTGACGGTCAGCAGACTGGCACCGGAGCAGACGCCGGCCGCGTTGAGAATCCGCCTGTCCGACCGCAACCCCGCGCCCGCTCCGGGATCGGTGGTTCGGCTGCGGGCGACGCTGTTGCCGCCGCAGGCGCCGGCGGAACCCGGTGCCTTCGACTTCCAGCGGCGGGCCTGGTTCATGGGTCTGGGTGGGACCGGCTTTGCCACAGGGGCGGTGGAGCAGGTGGAGGCGCCGCCGGTGACGGGATGGAGCACGGTTGCCATCGCCTTCGAACGGGCGCGGGGAGCCATCGCGGAGCGCGTCGCGGCGGCGATCGGCGACCCGGTGGAGGCGAGCGTCACCACCGCGCTGCTGAATGGCGAGGAGTTCGGCATTCCCGAAGCGACGCTGGATGATTTCCGCAACAGCGGGCTGGCGCATCTTCTGTCGATTTCCGGCCTGCATGTCGGCATCGCGGCGGGCATCCTGTTCTATGTGGTGCGGGCGCTGCTGGCGGCGGTGCCCTATATCGCTCTGCGATGGCCGATCAAGAAGATCGCGGCGCTGTTCGGGATCCTGTCGGCGCTCGCCTACACGCTGCTGGTCGGAGCGCCGTTGCCGACGGTGCGGTCGGTGCTGATGACCGGCATGGTGATGGGGGCGATCATGCTGGACCGCCATCCGCTGAGCATGCGGCTGGTCGCCTTCGCCGGGCTGGTCACCATCGCCATGGACCCGGAGGGGATGCTGGGGCCGAGCTTCCAGATGTCTTTCGCGGCGGTGGTGGCGCTGATCGCGGCGTTCGAGCGTGGCAGTGTCAGGCTGGCGGAGTGGCGGCGCGACGCGGGATGGTTGGTGCGCGGGCTGTTCTATGTCGGCGGGATCCTGCTGACCAGCGTGGTGGCGACGCTGGCGACCTTGCCCTTCTCGCTCTTCCATTTTCAGCAGATTGCCTTTTATGGCGTGCTGTCGAACCTGATCGCGATTCCCATCACGTCCTTCTGGGTCATGCCGTGGAGCCTGATCGCCTACGCGCTGCTGCCCCTCGGGTTGGAGGCGCCGGCGCTGATTGCCATGAATTGGGGCGATCGGGCGGTGATCTGGACCGCGGAGTTCTTCGGTCGGTTGCCCTGGGCTTCGCTGACGGTGCCGGCGATGCCGGTGGAGGGATTCGCGGCGCTGGTGGTGGGCGGGCTCTGGCTGTGCGTATGGACGCGGCGGTGGCGCTGGCTGGGGATGCTGCCGATCCTGGCGGGGTTGGCCTCGCCGATGCTGGTGGAACGGCCGGACGTGCTGGTGGCGGGGGACGGGACGGTGGTGGCGGTGAGGCTGCCGGACGGGCGGCTCAGTGGCTCGGGCAAGGGCGGCGGGCGGCTGACCGAGACCTGGAGGGAGCGCGACGGGGAGCGGGCAGCGGCGGAGCCCTGGCCGGCGGCGGGCGGATGGAGCGAAGGCGGGCGGTCGCTGAGTTGCGATGCGCTGGGGTGTCTGTACCGGGTGCGGGGGAAGACGGTGGCATTGCCGCGGCTGCCCGATGCACTGGACGAGGATTGCGGATCGGCGGACGCGGTGGTGACGGCGGCGGTGGCGCGCGGGTGCCGGGCCGGTTTGGTGGTCGACCGATGGGCGCTGCGGCATGAGGGAGCGCATACGCTGACGGTGACGGAGGAGGGCATCCGGGTGGAGACGGTGCGAGGGCTTAGGGGGGATCGGCCCTGGACCGGGGGGAGATGAAGGCCCGTCGGAGTTAGACCCCCTCCCTAGCCCTCCCCCGCTCTCAGCGGACCTTCGGTCCGCCTGCCGCGTCAGCACAAAGCGAAGCTTTGTGCGAGAGCTGGGCGGGAGAGGGAATTGAGCTTCGTGCGGGAGAGCCCCGACCGCAGGTCAGTACTTGCGGACGAGACCGACCAGCTTGCCCTGTACGCGGACGCGGTCGGCGCCGAAGATGCGGGTTTCGTAGGCGGCGTTGGCGGGCTCCAGGGCCACCGTGTTGCCCTTGCGGCGCAAACGCTTCAGCGTCACCTCGCCTTCATCGACCAGCGCGACGACGATGGTGCCGTTCTCCGCCGCGTCGCAACGCTGAATGATGATGGTGTCGTGGTCGAGGATGCCGGCCTCGATCATCGAATCGCCGGAAACCTCCAGGGCGTAATGGTCTCCGCCGGTCAGCATGGAGGCCGGAACATCGACGAAGGCACTGTTGTCGCGCAGGGCCTCGATCGGCGTGCCCGCGGCGATACGGCCGTAGAGCGGGAGCTGAACGGTCTCGTTGGCGGCGGGCATCGTGGCGGGAGGCGTGGTGTCGCGGCCGGCAAAGGCGAAATCGCCCTTGATGACGTTGGGCTGGAACTTCGGCTTGGGCGCCGCGCTGCGGCTGCGGGCGGCGTCCAGGCCTTCCGGCAGGCGGAGAACCTCGAGCGCGCGGGCGCGGTGGGGCAGGCGGCGGATGAAGCCGCGTTCCTCAAGTCCGGTGATGAGGCGATGGATGCCCGACTTGGACTTCAGCCCCAGGGCGTCCTTCATCTCGTCGAACGACGGCGAGACACCGCCCTGGCCGAGCCGTTCGTGGATGAACAGCAGCAATTCGTGCTGCTTGCGCGTGAGCATGGATGCCTCCCGGCCGTCGCCAGACTGAAGATGGAACAAAAACTAAACGTTGCTCCATGTTCTAGTTTGGTTCCTGCCGCGCGTCAAGCCCCCCGGCGGCTTCTTTTAGAACTTGAACGGAACATTTCGAACAGTGTGAAACAGTTTTCGGGATGCTGTTCAACTGTTCCATCCGTCGTTCGGGGGGTGTTCCAAGTCCTAGATGCTGAGCGCTCCATCGGTCAGGGGGAGCACGGTCACCATGGCGCCGGCCGGTTCCGGATCGGCGTTGGGCGGGCGGAGGATCAGGCAATCGGCCTGGGCATAGAGAGTGGTGATGGCGCTGTCCTGCCGGGCGAAGGGGGTGACGGTCAGGACGCCGTCGGGGCCGGCGGCGAGCGTCGCACGGAGATACTCCTCGCGCCGGTCGTTGGCCTTCAGCGCGGTGGTCAGGCGGGCGCGCAGCGGCAGGCGGTCGTCCTCGGGCGGCAGGCCCTGCAGCAGACGCAGAATCGGGCGCAGGAACAGCACGCCGGTGACGCCGGTGGACACCGGGTTGCCGGGGAGACCCAGCAGCGGCACCGATCCGGCGCGGCCGAACATCAGCGCCTTGCCCGGCCGCATCGCCACGGTCTGCACCTCCAGCGCCACGCCGCGTTCGGCCAGCACGTCGCGCACGAGATCGTATTCGCCATGGGCGGCCCCGCCGGTGGTGACCAGCAGATCGCACCCTGCGGCCCCCTTCGCCAAGGCCGCCACACTCTCCGGCGTATCCTTGGCAATTCCCAGATTGTGGGCGAGGCCGCCCTGGGCGGTGACGAGGGCGCAGAGGCCAAGCGCGTTGGTGCTGACGATCTGGCTCGGCCCCAGCGGATCGCCGGGCAGGGCGATCTCGTCGCCGGTGGCGAGGATTGCGATGCGCGGCCGGCGATGGACCGAGAGCCAGGGCACATTGCCGCCGGCAGCGAGCGCAATGTCGCGGGCGGTCAGGCGACGTCCCTTCGGCAGAAGCTCCTGACCGAGGGTGAAGTCGAATCCCGCCTCGCGGATGAAGCGGCCGGCGACCACGGCGCGGCCGATCCGGACGGTGGCGTCGTCGGCGCTGCAATCCTCCTGCATCACCACGGCGTCGGCGCCATCGGGCAGGGGCGCTCCGGTGAAGATGCGCACCGCCTCACCAGGGCCGACGCTGCCGTCGAACGCATGGCCGGCGGAGGATTCGCCGATGCGGCGCAGGGGGACGGGCGAGTCGGCGGTCGCGGCGGCGATGTCGGCGGCGCGCACCGCCCAGCCGTCCATCGCGGCGGCGTGGAAGGGCGGCTGCGTCAGCCGGGCGATCACCGGCTCGGCGAGCACGCGGCCCAGCGCATCGGGCAGGGCGACGGTCTCCGCCGGCAGAGGGGCGAATGCCGACAGGATGCGGGCGCGCGCCTCGGCGACGGAGATCATCAGATTATGCTCCTGCGGATGGGACGGCGGTGGTGGACGCACCCCATTCGCCGCTCTTGCCGCCGGCCTTGTGCAGCAGGCGGACGTCGGTGATGGTCATGCCGCGGTCCACCGCCTTGCACATGTCGTAAACGGTCAGCGCCGCGACGGTGACGGCGGTCAGCGCCTCCATCTCCACGCCGGTCTGGCCCTTCAGCTTGCAGGTGGCGGTCACGTCCACGGCGTTGCGGGCGGGATCGCAGGAAAGGTCGACCTTGACCGAGGTCAGCATCAGCGGGTGGCACAGCGGGATCAGGTCCGGCGTGCGCTTGGCCCCCATGATGCCGGCCAGCCGGGCGACCGACAGAACGTCGCCCTTCTTCACTCCGCCCTGCATGATGAGCGCCAGGGTCTCCGACTGCATCAGCACGGTGGCGGCGGCGGTGGCGGTGCGTTCGGTCTCCGCCTTGTCGGAGACGTCGACCATCACCGCCTTGCCCTCGGCGTCGAAATGGGTGAAGCCGGTCATCGGACGGTCTCCAGAAGCGGTTTTTCCATGAAGACGCTGACGCCGTTGTCTTCATAGCAGGCATATGGGCCGCGGTCGGCGAACCCGGCCTTGCGGTAGAGCGCCAGCGCCTCGTGCTGGTGGATGCCGGATTCGAGCAGCAGGGCGGTCAGCCCCTCGTCCCGCGCCTGTTCCTCCAGCCGGGTGAGCAGTCGGTCGCCGATGCGGTGGCCGCGGGCGGCGGGATCGACATACATGCGCTTCACCTCGCCGTAACCGGTCGGATCGACGCGGAGTGCGGCGCAGCCGACCGGAACGCCGTCTTTGCGGGCGACGAAGAAGCGAACGTCCGGCGCCTCCAGGGAGTCGATGTCCAGCAGATGGCAGGTGTCCGCCGGATAGAGGTCCAGCAGATAGCGATCGAGCGCGGCGACCAGGGCGATCACCGCATCCTGACGCGGGCTTTCCGCGGCGATGGCGATGTCGGGCATCGCGTCACACCGGAGACAGTAGGGCGCGGGTGGCGGCGGTCACGTCGGCCTGCCGCATCAGCGATTCGCCGACCAGGAAGCAGCGCGCCCCGACCTTCGCCATCCGGGCCAGATCGGCGGGGGTGTAGAGCCCGCTTTCCGCAACCAGCATGCGGTCGGCCGGGACATTGGCCGCCAGTTCCTCCGTCGTCGCGATGTCGACGGCGAGCGTCTTGAGATTGCGGTTGTTGACGCCGAGCAGCGGCGTCTTCAGCAGCAGCGCACGGTCCAGTTCGGCGCGGTCATGCACCTCGACCAGCACGTCCAGACCCTGGCCGATCGCGGCATCCTCGATCTCCGCCGCCTGGGCGTCGGACAGCGAGGCCATGATGATGAGGATGCAGTCGGCGCCCAGCGCGCGGGCCTCCACGATCTGATAGGGATCGACCATGAAGTCCTTGCGCAGAACCGGCAGATCGACCGCGGCGCGGGCGGCCACCAGATACTCGTCCTTTCCCTGGAAATAGGGCTCGTCGGTCAATACCGACAGGCAGGTCGCCCCGCCCTCGCGATAGGCGCGGGCCAGCGTCGGCGGGTCGAAGTCGGCGCGGATCAGGCCCTTGGACGGGCTGGCCTTCTTGATCTCGGCGATCAGCCCGTAGCGGCCGGCCTCCACCGCGGCGCCGAGCGCCCGGATGAAGCCGCGCGGCGGGTTGGTCTCGTTGGCGGCCTTGGCGGCGGCCTCGACCTCCGACAGCGGGCGGGCGGCCTTGCGGGAGGCGACCAGCGCGCGCTTGTCGTCGTTGATGCGGGTCAGAACGTCGCTCATCAGGCCACCGCCTCGTTGGTGATGGCGACCAGCCGGCGAAGGCGGTCGCGGGCGCCACCGCTGTCGATGGCGTCGGCGGCCATCGCCACACCCTCCTTCAGCGTCGCGGCCTTGCCGGCCACATGCAGGGCGGCGGCAGCGTTCAGCAGCACGATGTCGCGGTAGGGGCTGTGCACCCCGTCGAACAGGGCGTGGATCGCCTCGGCGTTGACCTGGGCGTCGCCACCCTTCAGGTCCTCGATGCGGGCGCGGGGCAGACCGGCATCCTCCGGCGTCACCTCGAACACCGTCACCTCGCCGTCCTTCAACTGGGCGACGGTGGTGGGGCCGGTGGTGGTGATCTCGTCCAGCCCGTCGGAGCCATGGACGATCCATGCCGCTTCGGACCCCAGCCGCTTCAGTACCTGGGCCAGCGGCTCCACCCATTGCTTGGAGAAGACGCCGAGGACTTGGCGCTTGGCCGTCGCCGGGTTGGCGAGCGGACCCAGCAGGTTGAAGACGGTGCGGGTGCCGAGCTCGACCCGCGTGGGGCCGACGTTGCGCATGGCGATATGGTGGCGCGGCGCCATCAGGAAGGCGATGTGGGCATCCCACAGCGCCTTGCGCACCAGCGCGAAGTCGCAGTCGAGGTTGACGCCCAGCGAACCCAGCACGTCGGCCGCACCGGATTTGGAGGAGATGGCGCGGTTGCCGTGCTTGGCGACCGGCACGCCGCAGGACGACACCACCAGCGCCGCGGCGGTGGAGATGTTGTAGGTGCCGGCCCCGTCGCCGCCAGTGCCGCAGGTGTCGATGGTGCCGGGAGGCGCCTCCACCGGGATCGCCTTGGCGCGCATGACGCGGGCGGCGCCGGTGATCTCGTCCACCGTCTCGCCGCGGACGCGCAGCGCCATCAGGAAGCCGCCCATCTGCGACGGGGTGGCGTTGCCCGACATGATGATGTCGAAGGCGAAGCCGGCCTCGGCCTCGGTCAGGGCGGCGCCGGTGGCGACCTTGCCCAGGATGGCCTTCATATCAGTGAGGTCGCCGCTCATGCTGCGGTCTCCAGGGTCGCGTTCTCCGGGCGGGGACGGGTCAGGTCCAGGAAATTCTGCAGGATCTTGTGGCCGTGCTCGCTCTCGATGCTCTCGGGATGGAACTGCACGCCGTGGATCGGCAGCTCGCGGTGCGCCAGCGCCATGATGAGGCCGTCGGCTGTCTCGCCGGTCACCTCCAGGCAGGCGGGCAGCGTCTCGCGCTCGACGATCAGCGAGTGGTAACGCGTGGCGCGGAACGGGCTGGGCAGGCCGGCCAGCACGCCGCGGCCCTGGTGTAGGATGTTGTCGACCTTGCCGTGCATCGGCACCGGCGCGCGGATCACCCGGCCGCCGAAGGATTGACCGATGGACTGGTGGCCCAGGCAGACGCCCAACAGCGGCAGGCGGGCCTTCGCGGCGGCGTCGATCAGGGGCAGGCAGATGCCGGCGCGGTCGGGATCGCAGGGGCCCGGGGACAGCACGATGCCGTCGGGGCGCAATGCCATCGCCTCCTGCACCGTCAGGGCGTCGTTGCGGCGGACCTGCACGTCGGCGCCAAGCTCGCCCAGGTAATGGACGAGGTTGTAGGTAAAGCTGTCGTAGTTATCGATGAGCAGCAGCATGCGCCTTCCGCCTTCCACCTTCGCCCGGCCAACTTCGCCCGGGCCGTCTGGACCGTTCCGGCCCTGTTCCAACGCGGGGCCGTTCCGGCCCTGTTCCAACGAGGAACACCCTAGCGGCTGAGGGGGCGGATTTCCAGCCTCCGCGCAGAACTTCGCCGCTTCACCGGCAGTCGAGCTGCGGCGGCGTCTTCGGGTCGTCCAGGACGGTGCCGCGGATGTCGGTCGCCAGCGTCAGGGTGCAACGGCGGGTATGGGACGGCAGGTCGGCGGCGAGCGTCGCCTGGGTGTCGCGGTAGCGGCAGACCAGGAAGATGTTCCGTCGCCGGGCACCGGTGAACTCCCAAACCTGGACGATGCTGCGGCCGCGCCGGACCTCGCGGTCGGGGGCCAGCGAGGCAGGAGAGGCGCTGGTCATTTCGCTGGCGCGGTCGCCCTCGACGATGGTGATGCCGGCGAAGCCGTGGCTGTCGTGGCCGGGGTAGGGCGACCAGCCGCCGGGGGCGTCGGGCTGCGCCTGGACCGTCAGGCCGGCCGGGCATTGCAGGCCGCCGGCGGCCTGCGCCGGGGCGGAAGTGGCCAGCAGGAACGCCGCAGTAACAAAGATGGGACGCATCGGACGGACTCTTCAGGGTGGGCTTGGCGGTATGGAAAGGGCGGGTTCCGCCCCGGCCTTTTGCGCCGTTTGGGCGGTTGCGGCGGCGGCGGCGGGGTGCCACTGTGCGGCGCCCCGGTCGCAGGATGGACATCGTCACCATGGCCCGCAAGGCGCCTTCGAAAGCCCGCAGAACTTCGCTTCCCCCGTTTCTGTCGAATCCCTTCGTTCTGGCTCTGGCTGCGGTCGCCGCGGTGTTCGCCGTGGCGATGGGCGTCGCCACGTTGACCGGCGGACGGTCCGGCGGAGAAAAGGCGCCGCAGGCGCCGGTTCAGCAGGCCGCCCTGCCGTCTGCGCCGGCCTCCGCACTGCCCGCAACGCCGCCGTCTCCGCCTGCGGCGAAGGCCGAGGCGCCGGTGCATGCGGCGGAAGGGCCGGAACATGCGGTGCCGGAAAAGCCGGCGCAGGATAAGGTCGAGGCGCGTCCGCCGGCCACGACGGTGGCGATGCTGCCGCCGCCCGCGCCGCCGGCCCAGCCGCCGGTGCAGGCACCTTCGGGCAATGCCGCGCTGTGGCGCAAGAACGCGCTGCCGGCCGAGGTGCCGCCGGGCAGGCCGATCATCGCCATCGTCATCGACGACATGGGGCTGGACCGCAAACGCTCGGCGCGGATGGCCGGGCTCCATGGGCCGCTGACGCTGTCCTGGCTGCCCTATGCCCGCGACCTGTCGGCCCAATCGAAGGCGGCCCGCGCCAATGGGCACGAGCTGATGCTGCACATGCCGATGGAGCCCAGCGTGAAGGCCGATCCGGGGCCGAACGCTCTGCTGGTCTCGCTGGACAAGGGCGAGATCGTGAAGCGGTTCCGCGCCGCGCTGGACAGCTTCGACGGCTATGTCGGGGTGAACAACCATATGGGCAGCCGGTTCACCGCCGACCGGGCGGCGCTGGCGCCGGTGCTGGCGGAGTTGCACCGCCGCGGGCTGCTGTGGCTGGACAGCCGGACGACGCCCAACAGCGCCGGAATCGGGCTGGCGCGGGAGCTGAAGATGCCCTGGGTCGGCCGCGACATCTTCCTCGACAACGAGGAGACGGTGGCGGCGGTGAAGGCTCAATTGGCGAAGACGGAGCAGGTGGCGAAGCGGCAGGGCTATGCCGTCGCCATCGGTCACCCGCATGATGCGACAATCGAGGCTCTGGCGTCCTGGCTGCCGGATGTGCAAAAGCGTGGCTTCGTTCTTGTCCCGGTCAGCGCGGTGGTGCGGACGCACCATGCCGGCGGCTGACCCGACCGAAAGGGGAGCCCCGTGACGATGGCCGATGCGTACAAGGTGGATGGAATGACCTGCGGCGGCTGCGCCCGCTCCGTTTCCAATGCGATCACCAAGGCGGCGCCCGATGCCGCGGTGACCGTCGACCTCGCCACCGGCACCGTGCTGGTCGATGGCGGCGTGCCGGCCGATGTGGTGCGGCAGGCGGTCGAAGCGGCCGGTTTCGATTTCGCTGGGGCTGCTGCCTGACCGATTTGGGTGCGGTGCAACAAAACCATTTTCTTAATATGGATATTGCGGCATGCTCGGGACGATGCGATCCGTTTCGCGAGGGTGCGATGCCGCTTTATTCCTATCGCTGCAAGGCCTGCGACCATGGGTTCGAGTCCCTGGTGCGCTCCGGTGAGACGCCCGCCTGTCCATCCTGCGGCAGCGCCGAGCTGACCCGCCAGCTTTCGAACGTGGCGCCGGAAGGCAAGTCCGGCGCCATCGTCCACTCCGCCCGCCGGATGGCGGCGAAGGAAGGGCATTTCAGCAATTATTCCCGGTCGGAGCGGCCCAAGGCGTAGGGCGGCCTCAGGCCACCTCGGCCGTCACCGTCGCGGTGATCCACGCCTCGACCCGCTCGGCCGCCGACTGCCAGTCCTGTTCGAGCATCATCGCGTGGCCCATGCCCGGCAGGAACACCGGGTGGGTGCCCAGCGCTGCGGCGGTGGCGACCACCTCCGCACGGGGGAACAGCAGGTCTTCCTCCGCGCCCATGACCAGCATCGGCATGTCGCGCGGCGGCAGGACGGGGAAGGGGATCCAGCCGCCGATGTCCAGCAGGACTCGGCGCGATTCCTCCTGCAGGTAGCTCTCGTACTTGGCGGCTTCGGCGCGCGGCATCTTGTCGGAGAACATGGCGCGGCGGATGGCGTCGGGGTCGATCGCCTTCTCGCCGAATGTCATCAGCATCGACATCTGCTGGAACACATAAGGCGAGCGCCAAGCCAGCCCCATGGTGGAGGACAGCAGGCCGTAGGGCGGGGCGGACGCCATCAGCACGCCGGCGGGAAAGCGGCACTTCGCCAGCGCGCGCTGCACCACCATGCCGCCCATCGAATGGCCGATCAGAACCGGCGGGGCGGAGAGGCGATCTGCCGCCTCCAGCACGTCATCGATGTAATCGGCGATGCCGAAATCATGCAGCCGGTCGCGCCCTTCGCTGTTGCCATGCCCACGCAGCGAGACGGCATGGGCTTCCCACCCGCGCGCGGCGAACCAGGGCAGGAACTTGGCATCCCAGATCCAGGCGCCGCTGAAGGCGCCATGGACGAACAGGAGCGGCGGCGCTTTCGGCGTGCTGATGGGCGGCGTGCCGGCGGGACGGCGGCTGATGATTTCCAGGGTCGACATCGCATCGCAGGTTGTTGTTTTGCACTGCAATAAGCATGGTGGGCGAACGGGCACCTGTCCAGCCACCGGGCGGTCAACCCTGCCCTGTAAGGGGACTTGAGCCGTTTGACGCCGCCGGTGCGGTTTGCGACAGTCCGGACCCGCACTGCAGAACCGGAGAGCGCCCATGCCGAACCCACCGGTCCTTGATCCCGCGACGCTGGCCGCCGAAACCGGCGCCACCGACTATCCGCAGCCGTTCCGGGCGCAGGTCGCCGGGCGGCACCGGATGGTGCTGGGCGATCCGCTGGGCCTGAGCAATTTCGGCGTCAACTTGACCCGGCTGGCGCCCGGCGCTTCCTCCGCCCTGCGCCACTGGCACAGCAAACAGGACGAGTTCGTCTATGTGGTGGAGGGCGAACTGACGCTGGTGACCGACGCGGGGGAGACGCTGCTGACCGCCGGCATGTGCGCCGGATTCCCGCATGGCGTCGCCGACGGGCACCGGCTGATCAACCGCAGCGACCGCCCGGCCAGCTATCTGGAGGTCGGCGACCGCAGCGCCGGCGACGAGATCGACTATTCCGACGAGGACATGGTCTGGCGCGACGGCGCCTATCGGCATCGCGACGGGAACGCCTGGGAATGAAGGTTGGGGGAATGAACGCCGATCTGACGCTGGTGCTGGGCGGCGCGCGGTCGGGCAAGAGCCGCTATGCCGAGGGGCTGGTGACCGCGCTGGGGGGCCCACGCGTCTACATCGCCACCTCGCAGGTGTGGGATTCGGAAATGGCGGAGCGGGTGGCGAAGCACCGCGACGACCGTGGCCCCGACTGGACGACGGTGGAGGAGCCGCGCGACCTGACCGGGGTTTTGCGCTGTCATGCCGCCGAGGGCACCGGAGTCCTGGTCGATTGCCTGACCCTGTGGCTGACGAATCTGATGATGGCGGAGGCCGACGTCGCGGCGGAGAGCGCGGCGCTGGTGGAGCTTCTGCCGACCCTGCCCGGCCGTGTGGTCCTGGTCTCCAACGAGGTCGGGATGGGCATCGTGCCCGACAATGCGCTGGCGCGCCGCTTCCGCGACCATGCCGGCCGCCTGCACCAATCCATCGCGGCCGTGGCGCCGCGCGTCGTGCTGACCGTCGCCGGTCTGCCGATGTTCGTGAAGGGAACTCCGATATGACCGCCGACACCGAAGACCTTAACCGCCGCCACGCCGAGAAGATGAAGCGGCGCAAGGCGTTGCAGGAGCGGGCTCTCGCCTCCAAGACGGTGGAGAAGGGCCTGCTGATGGTCCACACCGGCAAGGGCAAGGGCAAGTCCACCGCCGCCTTCGGCCTGATGATGCGCGCCGTCGGCCACGGCATGCGGGTGGGCATGGTCCAGTTCGTCAAGGGCGCCTGGTCCACCGGCGAGACGGTGGCGCTGGAGCGATTCGAGGATCTGGTCGATTTCTACACGATGGGCGAAGGCTTCACCTGGGACACGCAGGACCGCGCCCGCGACATCGCCGCCGCCGAGGCCGCCTGGGCCAAGGCCAAGGAGCTGATGGCCGACCCGCGCTATCGCCTGATCGTGCTGGACGAGCTGAACATCGTGCTGCGCATGGACTACCTGCCGCTGGACGAGGTGCTGGCGACGCTGGCCGCCCGCCGGCCCGACCTGCATGTCTGCATCACCGGCCGCAACGCCAAGCCGGAACTGATCGCGGCCGCCGACCTCGTCACCGAGATGACTTTGGTCAAGCACCCGTTCGAAGCCGGGGTGAAGGCCCAGGCCGGCATCGAGTTCTGAGTTATGCGAACTCGGGCGATGCGATCTCGCGCGATCATGCTGCAAGGCACCGGCTCGGACGTCGGCAAGTCGCTGCTGGTGGCCGGCCTGTGCCGGGCGCTGGTGCGGCGTGGCCTGACCGTCCGGCCGTTCAAGCCGCAGAACATGTCCAACAACGCGGCGGTGACGGCGGACGGCGGCGAGATCGGCCGCGCCCAGGCGCTCCAGGCGCGGGCCTGCGGCGTGGCGCCCAGCGTCCACATGAACCCGGTGCTGCTGAAGCCGCAATCGGACGTCGGATCCCAAGTGGTGGTGCGCGGCGTCGTGGTCGGCACCGCGCGGGCCGCCGACTATCAGGCGCGCAAGCGCGAACTGCTGGGCACCGTGCTGGACAGTTTCGAGCGGCTGCGGGCCGAGGCCGACATCGTGGTGGTCGAGGGCGCCGGCAGCCCGGCGGAGGTCAATCTGCGGGCCGGCGACATCGCCAACATGGGCTTTGCGACGGCCGCCGACGTGCCGGTCCTGCTGGTCGGCGACATCGACCGCGGCGGCGTGATCGCCAGTCTGGTCGGCACCCACGCACTTCTACCAAAATCTGAGCAGGAGCGGATCAAGGGCTTTCTCATCAACAAGTTCCGTGGCGATGTTCGCCTGTTCGATGAAGGGCTGCGGATCATCGAGAGCCACACCGGCTGGCGCGGATTCGGCGTGGTGCCCTGGCTGCATGAGGCGGCGACCCTGCCGGCGGAGGATGCGGTGGCGCTAGACCGGCCGCGCGCTGTGGGGAACGGGTCGTTGCGCGTCGCGGTGCCGATGCTGTCGCGCATCGCCAACTTCGACGATTTCGATCCGCTGGCGCAGGAGCCGGGTGTCGCGCTGACCATGGTCCGTCCTGGACAGCCGCTGCCCGGCGACGCCGATCTGGTGATCCTGCCCGGCACCAAGGCGACGATTGCCGATCTCGCCTTCCTGCGGGCGCAAGGTTGGGATGTCGATCTGCTGGCCCATTGGCGGCGCGGTGGGCGGGTGCTGGGGATCTGCGGCGGCTATCAGATGCTGGGTCGGCGGATCGCCGATCCGGACGGCATCGAGGGGCCGCCGGGAGAGGCCGCCGGGCTCGGCCTGCTGGACGTCGAAACGGTGCTGAAGGGGCCGAAGGTGCTGGAGGAGGCACGCGGCACCGAGCGCCGCACCGGCGCGTCGGTGGCGGGGTACGAGATGCATATGGGGCGCACCGAAGGGCCGGACCGGGCGCGGCCGATGCTGGAGCTTGCGGGCGGCGTGACGGACGGCGCGGAGTCGGCGGACGGGCGGGTTGCCGGCTGCTATCTGCACGGGCTGTTCGGCGCGGACGGATTCCGTGCGGCCTATCTGCGCCGGCTTGGCGGCGACGGCTCGGAACTGGCCTATGGCGTGGCGGTGGATCGGGCGCTCGACGCCGTTGCCGACCGGCTGGAGTCGGCGGTCGATGTCGACGGGCTGCTGGCGGTGGCCGAAGGCGCTTAACGCGTCGGTTGGGAAGACGGGGCGGCGGAACGTCGCCGCCCTCTCTGACTTAGCGGGCGAGCGGAATATGCTCCCCGGAACTGCGCGGCAGCACGCCCTCCAGGCGCGGATCGCGGACCTCGCGGGCGACATGGCGGGTCGGAACGAAGCCCATGCTCTGATAGAGCGGCAGCGCCTTCGGATGGTCGAAGGTGCAGGTGTTGACAAGCAGCTTGGCCGTGCCGCCGTCCCAGGCCTTGCGGATGATGGTGTCGAGCAGCCAGGGGCCGAGCTTGTGGCCGATGAAGTCGGGGATCAGCCCGAAATAGGAGAGATCGGTCTCCTGCGTCCGCCGGTCCAACTCGCCATAGCCGGCGGGCGTGCCGTCGACATACAGCACCCAGACCTCCACCAGCGGATCGTGGATCGAGCGCTCCAGCTCCTTGCGCGGCATGCGGCGACGCTCGTGCCACAGCCAGGGTTCGCCCACCGTGTCGTAGAGATAGCGGTAGAAGGACCAGGTCGGCGGGTTGGCCCGCACCAGGGAAAGGTTGCCGGCCGGCTGGCGCACGGGCGCGTGGGCCGGCGGTGCGGTCATCTCCAGGTAGGTGACGATCACCGACAGATGGTCGGGCCGGCTGGCGGCTGGCACGGCGGGGCGGGTCAGGGAGAAGGGTTGGTCAGCCATTTCTGCATCATCGTGACGGGCGATCTGGCATAGCCCAGCCTTTCATAGAAGGCCAGCACCCGTTGGTTGGTCTCACGGACGAGGAGCTGGACCTTCGGCATCCCGGCAGCAGCCAGCCAGTCTTCGGCCTCCGCCACCATGCGCCGGCCGAGCCCTTGTCCCTGCAAAGCCGGATCGACGGCGACGTAATAGATCCAGCCGCGGTGGCCATCCTGCCCGACCATGGCGGTTGCGACGATCCGGTTATCGGCGACCGCCGCCAGTACGGTCGAACTGGTCTTCGACAAAGCCAGCGCGAAGTCCGCCGCCGGGTCGTTCCACGGCACCACCAGCCCGCAGGCGGTCCACAGCGCCACGACGGCGTCGCGGTCTACCGCCGTGCAGGGTCGGACGGAGAGGGTCACGGTTGCCGAGGTCCCGTTTCCAGCGGCAGATCCTCGCGCAGGCCCCACTCGGCCCACGAGCCGTCATAGATCGCCACGTCCGGCTTGCCGGCGGTGGCGAGGCCGAGCGCGATGACGCAGGCGGTGATGCCGCTGCCGCAGGAGGCGACGACCGGCCGGTCGAGGTCCAGCCCGGCAGCGCGCGCCTTCCCGGCGATGACGTCCGGCGGCAGCAGGGTCTTGGCCTCGGCGTCGATCAGGTCGGTGTGGGGCAGGTTGAAGCTGCCGGGAATCCGTCCGCTGCGGCGGCCGGGCCAGGGCTCCGCCACCGCGCCCTCGAATCGCGGCTGGGCGCGGGCGTCGGTCACCTGATCGGCGCGGGCGTCGATGTTGGCGAGAACCTGATCGGCACTGCGGATCAGCTCCGGCCGCTTGCGCGCGGTGAAGACCGCCGGCTGGACCGGGGCGGCCTCGCCCGAGTCGGTCGGACGTCCCTCCGTCAGCCATTTCGGCAGGCCGCCGTCCAGCACCGCCACCCGGTCGAAGCCGAACAGCCGGAACAGCCACCAGACGCGCGCCGCCGCGGTGGCCATGCCGGCACTGTCGTAGACCACCACCGTGTCGGCGTCGCCGATGCCGAGCGCGCCGATCTTGGCGGCGAAGGTCGCCTCGTCGGGCGCCATATGGGGCAGGGGGGCGGTGTTGGGTGCCGCCACCTCGTCGACATCGCACAGCCGGGCGCCGGCGATGTGGCAGGCGGCGAAATCCGCCCGGATGTCGCGCTTCAGGGCCGGCATGTGCCAGGACCCGTCGAGAACCTTCAGGCCGGGCCGTCCCAGATTGCGGGCGAGCCAGTCGGTGGAGACGACGGGGCCGGTCAGCGGTTCCACGGTGCTGTCGCTCATTCTGCGCGTCCTCGATATGACTCTGTCGGGCGGAAAATCGGGGTGACGGGCTCAGTCCTTCAGCGCGATGACGACGCGCCGGTTCTGCTTGCCCTTGTTTTCGATTTTCGTCACCTCGATTCCGCCGATCTCGCCGGTACGGGCGACATGGGTGCCGCCGCAGGGCTGCAGATCGACGCCCTCGACATTCAGCAGGCGCACCCGGCCGCTGCCGGTCGGCGGCTTCACCGACATGGTGCGGACCAGCTCCGGCTGCGCCGCCATCTCCTCGTCGGAAATCCAGCGGGTGCCGACCGGCGTGTCGGCGGCGATCAGCCGGTTGACCGCCTCGGCGATGGCATCCTTGTCCAGCACTTCGGCCGGGACGTTGAAGTCGAGCCGGCTCTTGTCCGCGCCGATCTGCCCGCCGGTGACCGACCCCGGCACCGCGGCGCACAGAAGGTGCAGGGCGGTGTGCATGCGCATGTGGCGATAGCGGCGGTCCCAGTCGATCTCCGCCTCCACCGCGGTGCCGGGGCCGGGCAACTCCTGTCCGTCCTCCGGCACATGGATGACGTCGTCGGGGCCGCCGTCGCCCTTCACCGTGTCCTTGATGCGGACTTCGAACCCGTCGAAGCGCAGGACCCCACTGTCGCCCGGCTGGCCGCCGCCGGTCGGGTAGAAGACGGTGCGGTCGAGCCGGATGCCGCGCTCGTCCACCGCCGTAACGGTGGCGACGCAGTTGCGGGCGTAGGCGTCCTCGCGGAATAGCGCGTCCATATCCCCCTCGATGAAGAATCAGGCCAGCCAGTCTGGCACCGGAAGATTCTTCTCACGGAGGAAGTCAGGATTGAAGAGCTTCGATTGGTAACGCTGCCCCCCGTCGCACAGGATGGTCACCACCGTGTGCCCCGGACCGAGGTCGCGCGCCACCCGCATCGCCGCGGCGATGTTGATGCCGCTTGATCCGCCCAGCACCAGACCCTGGGTCTTGATGAGGTCGAAGATGATCGGCAGCGCCTCTTCATCCGGGATCTGCAGGGCGTCGTCGATCGGCGCCTGTTCCAGGTTGGCGGTGATACGGCCCTGGCCGATGCCTTCAGTGATGGAACTGCCTTCCGACTTCAGTTCGCCCTTGGTGTAGTAGCTGAACAGCGCCGCACCCATCGGGTCGGCCAGCGTGATGCGGATGTTCGGGTTCCGCTCCTTCAGGGCCATGGCAATGCCGGCCAGCGTGCCGCCGCTGCCCACCGCGCAGGTGAAGGCATCGACCTTGCCGCCGGTCTGCTCCCAGATTTCCGGGCCGGTGGTGGTGCGGTGGCCTTCGCGGTTGGCGGTGTTGTCGAACTGGTTGGCCCAGACGACGCCGTTCGGCTCGGTCTTCGCCAGTTCCTCGGCCAGCCGGCCGGAATAGCGGACGTAGTTGTCGGGATTGGAATAGGGGACCGCCGGAACCAGCCGCAGGTCGGCGCCGATCAGGCGCAGCATGTCCTTCTTCTCCTGGCTCTGCGTCTCCGGCATGACGATGACGGTGCGATAGCCAAGCGCATTGCCGACCAGCGCCAGCCCGATGCCAGTGTTGCCGGCCGTCCCCTCGACGATGGTGCCGCCGGGGCGCAGAAGTCCGCGCTGTTCCGCGTCGCGCACGATGGCGAGCGCCGCGCGATCCTTGACCGACCCGCCGGGGTTCAGGAACTCCGCCTTGCCCAGGATCTCGCAGCCCGTCGCCTTCGATGGACCTTCCATGCGAATCAGCGGCGTGTTGCCGATGGCGCCGATAAAGCCGTTGCGGATGTCCAAGGCGGGTACTCCCAAGGTCAGGTGTGGATTGCTGACGATACTATCAGGTCGGGGAGCGGCGGTTTCAAGGCGGTGGTGTGAAATGCTGCATTGAACGATTTAGTTATGTGAATTTGGTGGCGGAGGGAGGGCGTCGATTGCCGACGCCCGCTACACTCATCCCTGACCGAGCCAGCGCTTGCGCAAGCCCTCGCGGTGGCGGGCCAGCCAGCCGACCGCGATGATGGCGACGGAGTTGCGCAGGCGGTTCTCGTCCATCATGCGGATCGCCTCGTCGGCCGGCAGGGCAAAGATCCGGATGTCCTCATGCTCGTCCTCCAAGCCACCGGTGGCGGCGAGGTTGCGGCTGTCGACCCGGCCGCAGAAGACGGTGACGACCTCGGTGAAGGCGCCGGGGCTGACGTAGTAGTCGCAGATCTGCTCGATCTCCTGGATGGCGCAGCCGGCCTCCTCCAGCGATTCGCGGCGTGCCACCTCCTCGGGGCTCTCGCCCTCGCCGACCATGCCGGCGACGATCTCGGTCATCCAGGCTGGGCCACCGGCCGCGGCCGAGCCGACGCGGAACTGCTCGATCATCACCACGCTGTCGAGGTCGGGGTCGTACAGCAGGACACCCACCGCCGCGCCGCGGTCGCAGACCTCGCGCGGCGGCAGCACGTCTGTCCAGGTTCCGTCGAATTTCTTGTGGCGCAGGCGGTAGACGTCGATGGTCAGGAAACCCTTGTAGGGGGTTTTCTTGTCGATGATCTCGATGTCGGGATGATTCATGGTCGGCGTGGTCCCACGGATGGCTGTTTGCGACAGGGTGCTACGCCGCCGCGCCCACCACAAGCGCCGGCGAGGGCGTCACAGCGTCGGGTTCAGCCGCAGGAAACGCACGCGGTCGGCCGAGGTCACCGGGACCGGGGTCAGGGTGGCGCCGCGCATCACCTCCAGCGGCACGACGACGCCGGCCGGCCCCAGGCCCCAGAGCTTGCGATAGAAATCCGCCAGCCCGCTGAAGCGCTGGCCGCCGACGCCGACGATCCAGTCGCCCGGACGCAGCCCAGCCGACTCGGCGGGACTGCGTGGCGACACCTTTTCCACCATCAGCCGGCCCAACTCCTCGCGCAGGGTGACGCCCAACCACGGCCGCGCCGGCTCCTGGCGGCGGCCATAGGCGAGCAGGTCTGCAAGAATCGGCTCCAGCGCCGAAACCGGGACGAACATGTTGCCGGGCAGGCCGCGGCCCTCCACCGCCTGCATCACCAGCAGCGATCCGATGCCGACCAGCCGGCCCTCGCGATCGACCAGGGCGGCGCCGTTGAAGGCGCGGATCGGCGGGAAGGTGAACAGCGCCTCGTCCAGCAGATACTCCCAGTAGCCGGCGAATTCACGCTTGCTGACCAGCTTCACGGCGGTGGCACTGCGATTGTCGCCGCCGCTGAGCGCCAGCAGCGTGTCGCCCTCCTTGACCGCATCGGCGTTGGCGAGCCGCAGCCAGGGCGCCGAGAAGCCCATCTCCGCCCGCAGCAGGCCGAAGCCGCTGACCGGGTCGTAAGCGACCATGCTGGCGGGATAGCTGCGCCCGTCGGCGGCTGTGACCTCGATCTGCGAGGCCTCCATCACCGTATAGCCGATGGTCAGGATCAGGCCGGACCCGTCAATGACGACGCCGCTACCCTCGCGCTCGGTTCCCAGCGTGCGGGCGCTCTGGCTGTCCGGCGGAACGACGGCGCTGATGCCGACGACGGAGCGGACGACGCGATCGGGATCCAGCTGCTCGGGATCCGCCGCCTGCGCCGGGCCGGCGCCGAGCGCGCCCAGCTGAATGCCGACAAGAACGAGGATGGCGGCCGCCAACCGCGGCACGACCGGTGCAGAGACGACCCGCATGACACCGCACTCCCGCGCAAGGCAGGGCCAAGGGCACCTCCGCGGTCGCGCGGCCCTGTCCGTCGCGACTCGCGTGACACTGACATGACATTGCGCTCGAGTCGCGGCTCATCAAGCGGTCGCCTGACGCCGGCCGGGCCTTTGAGGGAGGAAACATACCGCCGCCGGTCGGTGTTGTCCTGTCCGAGACCGGAAATCGGCTCGGACAATGAAGAGGAAAGGTGACAGCATGCCCATCAACAGCGAACAGGAACTGGAACAGGCCGTCCAGGAATTCCAGCGCGTGAGCGATGCACCCGAGGGCTCGGAGGAGGGACGCCGCCGCAGTGTTCTGGACGCGGACATCAAGGCGTATTACGCCAGATGCGCCAACACGATGCGGCCGGCCAAGCCGCCCTCCGCCGGCTGACCGATGTTGGGCAGCGGGTCCGGGGGGCTTCCGGCTCGATCGGCTGGCAGATTCGGCCATAAGGAGACCGGTCCGCGATGAAGCGACTCGACACCTGCTACACCTGCCGCTTCTGGGAGGGGCAGGGGCTCCGCCAGCGCGGGCCGAAGGGAACCTGCCGGCGCTATCCGCCGGTGGTGACGCCGCGCAGCCCCGAAGGCGACTTTCCCATCACGCTGTCCACCGACTGGTGCGGGGAATGGAAACGGGTGGCCGTCGCCGCGGTCGGTGGCGATCCGTCTGAGTCCGGCGACACCATCTATGACGATCTGGTGGAATAGGGCCGCCTCACCGCGGGTGGGGCGGGATCACCAGGACCGGCGTGTTCTCGTAGGACTGCGGCCGATGATCGGTCGCGGATCCGTCCCAATCGGTGCTGAAAACCAGCAGGGCGACCAGCACGGCCGCCAGGAACAGCAAAGCCGCGGTGATGCAATCCACCGTCCGCACCGGATGATCATCAGGTTCGGGCGAACTGCGGCCGGTTCCGTCGACTGGCGGCGCGGTGCGAAGACGTTCGGAATGGAATGGCATAAGCACGGCGATCCTCCATGGCTGGAGACGGCCGGTCCAAGACTGGGTCCGGATGGTTATCAAGTCTAACGCCGTGCGGCCGGACGCGGCATTTCGCTTCCGGCAAATCAGGATCGTCTTTTGGGACTAGTTCTTGTCATAATGGGCGACCGTCGGTCCTAGCCCGACTGCTTTAAACCGAATTCGGTTACTTAACCGCCACAGTCAAGGCGCAATGATGCGGAAATAAGAAAAGGCCGGATGCGTGTGGCATCCGGCCTTTTCGATCTGGCTCCCGGTGCTGGACTCGAACCAGCGACAAGCGGATTAACAGTCCGCTGCTCTACCAACTGAGCTAACCGGGATCGGTGACTGGCCTTTCGGCCGCCGCCGTTGTTGGCGTGGCGGGTGTATAGCCGAACCATCCGGGCCTGCCAAGCCAATTCCGACAGGAAAATGAATTTTCTTGGCCCAGGGCGCGAAAGGGTGGGGGAGGAGCATTCCGCCAATGAAAACAAGGCCCAAACGCAAAAAGCCCCGCCGGGGGCGGGGCTGCGTTCGGACCGGTTGGCCGTCTGCTATACTGTCGTCAGGTATGGAGGCACGGGCGGGAATCGAACCCACGTACACGGATTTGCAGTCCGCTGCATCACCACTCTGCCACCGCGCCATCCTGACCGGCACCGGCGCGCCGTTTCCGGTGCGCCCTCGGTGTGGAGCGGTGGTATAGCGGCCCGGAACGGAGCGGTCAAGGCGAATGGTGACGATTTTTGAACATCGTCGATCGGGCCGGCAGGGCATCCTCGCGACGACCGTTCGACCGGCGGTTTTCCCGGCACCCGCCAAAGGCTGGACATCCATCGCCCGCGGTCCCATCGCTCGTGGCGTTGTGTTCGCCGGGCCTTTGCGGCTATATACCGCCATGGCAGGAAGCCGTTCGCTGTTCGGCTTGGTGCCGGTGTCGTCACAACACATCAATAAGCGACCGCCATGACCGATTTCGCCGCCGCACGCTATTTCATGGTCGAGGGACAGATCCGCCCCAACAAGGTGACCGATCAACGTCTCGTCGACGTCCTGTCGGAGCTTCCGCGCGAAGCCTTCGTTCCTGAGACGGCGCGTGGCGTCGCTTATGTCGACGACGACCTCCCCATCGGCAAGGGCCGCTTCCTGCTGGAGCCGATGGTCTTCGCCCGCATGCTCCAGGCCGTCGCCGTGCAGGAGACCGACCGGGTGCTCGACGTCGGCGCCGCCGGCGGCTACTCCACCGCGGTGCTGGCCCGTCTCGCCTCGTCGGTGGTCGGCATCGACTGCGACGAAGGGCTGACCGCCGCCGCGACCGCCGCGCTGGCCGGGCAGGGCATCGCGAATGCCAAGGCCGTCACCGGCCCGCTGGCGGAGGGGTACGCCCAAAACGCCCCTTACGACGTCATCGTCGTCGAAGGTACCGTGCCGGAGGTGCCGGCGTCGCTGACCGACCAGCTGGCGGAAGGCGGACGCCTCGTCGCCATCGTCCAGGGCAAGGGCGCCGTCGGCGAGGTCCGCCTGTTCCAGCGGAGCGCCGGCGTGGTGTCGAGCCGCATCCTGTTCGAGGCCCAGCCGCATGCGCTGCCGGGCTTCGAAAAGAAGGCTTCCTTCGTGTTCTGACCGGATTCGCCGGTTGGACAGGTCTTGAACTGAACCGTGCAGTTTACCTCTGCGCGGTTCTGCGCTACCGTCGCCGTCGCCCTTGCACGAAAGTGAGCACCCATGGCCGCGCCGTTTGAGATCGAGGTGGAAGAGCTGGACCGCCGCCGCAAGGCCGGTGACGATCCGGTCGTCCTCGATGTGCGCGAGCCGTGGGAGTTTGCGCTGTGCGCCATCGACGACAGCCTGCACATCCCGATGAACGGGCTTCCCGGCCGGGTGGACGAGCTGCCGAAGGACCGCGACATCGTCGTCGTGTGCCATCACGGTGGCCGCAGCGCGCAGGTCACCATGTGGCTGCGTTCCAGGGGCTTCGACCGCGCCATCAACCTGGATGGCGGTGTCGATGCCTGGGCGCGCCGAATCGACCCGAACATGAAGGTCTACTGAACATGACCGTGCGAAGCCGTTTTGCGCGCCGCTGGCTGCTGGCGACGGCCCTGACCCTGACCGCCACGATGGGCACAGCAGTGACCGGCGGTGGTACGGCCCAGGCGCAGTCCCTGGAACAGGCCCTCGCCCAGGCCTATGCCAACAACCCGACCATCGGCGCCCAGCGCGCCCGTCTGCGCGCCGTCGACGAGGGCGTGCCGCAGGCGCTGTCCGGCTACCGCCCGACGGCCCGCGTGACCGCCGGCATCTCGCGCTCGACGGGCGAGAGCAAATATGACGGCGGCTCGACGGGATCCGAAGCCAATCCCAAAAGCGTCGGCATCACCGCCACCCAGCCGATCTACGACGCCACCGTCGCCCCGGCCGTCCGCCGCGCCGAACGGCTGGTCGAGGCGCAGCGCGCCACCCTGATCGCGTCGGAACAGTCGGTGCTGCTGGCCGCCGCCCAGGCCTATCTGGACATCGTCCAGAACCAGGCCATCCTGCAGCTGCAGACCAACAACGAACAGGTGCTGCGCCGTCAGCTGGACGCCGCCCGCGACCGCTTCCGCGTCGGCGAATACACCCGCACCGACGTCAGCCAGTCCGAGTCGCGCCTGTCGGCCGCCATCGCCTCCAAGATCTCGGCCGAAGGCACGCTGCGCGCCTCCCGCGCGACCTACGAGCGTCTGGTCGGCGCCGCTCCCGGCGAGCTGAAGGCGCCGAAGCCGGCCTTCCGCCTGCCGAAGAACCTGGACGAGCTGGTCGAGCTGGCCCGCGCCAACAACCCGAACGTCCTGTCCGCCTCCTATAGCGAAGCGGCGCAGCGCGAGGCGGTGGATCAGCAGTACGGCCGTCTGCTGCCGTCGGTGAACCTGTCGGCCTCCGGCAACCGCACCTATGATCCCGGCCGCTCCTCCGGCATCGACCTGAACCGCTCCGACAGCGCGCAGATCACCGCCCAGGTGACCATCCCGCTTTATCAGGCCGGCCAGCCCGAAGCCCTGGTCCGCGAGGCCAAGCAGACGGCCAATCAGGCCCGCCTGCAGATCGAGGAGGCCCGCCGTCAGGTGACCGAATCGGCGGTCAGCGCGTGGCAGGCCCTGCAGACCGCGCGTGCCAGCATCGAGTCCTACTCGGCGCAGATCAAGGCGGCGCAGATCGCTCTGGAAGGCGTCCGTCAGGAGGCGCAGGTCGGCTCGCGCACCGTCCTCGACGTGCTGAACCAGGAACAGGAACTACTGAACGCCCGCGTCTTCCTGGTCCGTGCCCAGCACGACGAGATGGTGGCGGCCTTCAATGTTCTGGCGTCCAGCGGACAGTTGACCGCCGACCGGCTCAACCTGCCGGTCCAGAAATACGACCCGCAAGCGAATTACGACAAGACGCGGGGCAAGTGGTTCGGAACGTCGGTGACCGAATGAACGAGACGGCCCGCGAAAGCGGGCCGTTTTTGTATTATGGCTTTTTTGTCAGCCCTGCCCTAGGTTTGGGTCAGGTTGACGTCTCGGGTTGCCACGATGAGCGATAAGGGCCAGCAAGAACCTTCGATGGAGGAAATCCTCGCCTCCATCCGGCGGATCATTTCCGAGGACGGCGAGCCTGCCAAGTCAGAAACCCAGGCGCCTTCGCCGCCTCCTCCGCCGCCACCCCCTCCGCCGC
>NZ_LGQU01000118.1:0-76696 GCF_003115935.1 Azospirillum sp. TSH20 | reverse complement strand
ACTTCCGCCGGGCGGTTTCCCCGTCCTCGGATTCCCGGTAGCGTTCGTGCAGCAGCAGGAGAGCGTGATCGCTGTGCGAACCGGTTGCGAGTGCTGCAACAGAAAAACTCAAGAGTTCCGCGTACAGCGCTTCACTGTTCGAAAAGCCATGCGATGAAGACATGGTTCGTCTCCACAGAACCGTCACGGAACGACGGCGGAGATTGGAAAACTCACTAAGTATACAGAACTTGCGCTCCGGAGGGGATGGGAGAGTTGATCTGAATCAAATATGCGATGCCCTATACAGAATGGATCGTGCTCTACCCAAGATGATAGGAATTTACAAAGTAGGTGCAGAAATTTCTGGCTGGTGGCGGTCGGGAAGGGGAGAGGGTATGGAAGCCGCCTGCCGAAGCCGCGCCTCGCCTTCGGCTGCCCACGGCGTCAGACTGAGGATTTGCCGGGCTCGCTCATGCGCCTGCCCGGCCCGGATCCTCCGGTTCCCGATCACACAATCTTTTCCCGGCGCCGCGCCGGCTTGGAAGTGGCGACAGCCCTTGCGACGGCGAACGGCCGGCCGCTATCGCGGGTCCGGGAACTCGCTGTCGCCAATCAGGATGCAGTACACCTGTTCGACACGGCCGGACAGTGCATGGCGCGCCTCTCCCATCGTATCGCTCTCCTGGGAGAACCAGGCAAATGCCTGGAGCAGTTCCTCACGGCTCGCTCCGGTTTCCAGAATGGCGGCAATGCTGGCATCGTCGATCCGGCCGACCGTCTCCACGATGTCCTCGGAAGTAAGCCGCTGGCTCAGAGGCTTCATGCCTGAGGGTTCCATGGCGACTTCCTCCTGGATGGCTGGCTGCGGGAGTGTTGGCTCGGATCATTAGACCGCAAGACTTCGGGTCGCCGCTTGATCCAGGTTAACGCCGGGACTCCTGGAGCCGCCAGAATGGTTGCCAGCGCGCTGTGCATCCCAGGTGGCTGGTCTGCTCGTTACGGTCGAGGGGATGGTCGTGGAACGCGCCGCTCGCCGGCACGCCCTGGCCGGCACGCCCTGCCCGGCACGCCCTGGCGAACGCCGAACTCACGGGTGGTGCACGGCCGCTGACAGGTGGCAACCGACAGGAGGAATGCCATGCAATTCCCGGTGCAGATCACCTTCGACAATCTGGAACCGTCGCCCGCCCTGGAGACGGTCGTGCGGGAGCACGCCGCCAAGCTGGAGCGGTTCTTCGACCACATCATGGCGTGCCATGTGACCATCGACGCGCCGCACCGGCACCAGCATCAGGGCAAGCTCTATGCGGTCCGGATCGACCTGACCGTGCCGGGGGAAAAGCTGGCCGTGCGTCACGCCAGGCCCGAGGACCATGCTCACGAAAATCCGAGAGTCGCCGTGCGCGATGCGTTCGACGCGGCCCGCCGGGAGTTGGAGGATTACGCGCGCCGCCGCCGGGCGGACGTGAAGACGCATGTGGTTCCCTTGCACGGCCGCGTGGTCCGCCTGTTCGCCGGAGACGGCTACGGTTTCATCGAAACGACGGACGGGCAGGAGGTCTATTTCCACCGCAACAGCGTGGCGGACGGATCCTTCGACGCCTTGAAGGTTGACCAGGAGGTCCGCCTGAGCATCGCCGAAAAGGAAAGCGCCCAAGGGCCGCAGGCGACCACAGTCACCCCGGTCGGCAAGCATCATGTCGTCGGCTAGCGACCCGTCACGCCCGCGAGCACGAGGCGAAACCGCCACCCGGCCATGCAGCGCCTTTGGGACATGGAGGCCGGAACAAGGAGGCCGGATATGCCGGACGCCACATACATCCGCTGGTTCTCCGACCTCGGCCGCGACGACGTGGCCCTGGTGGGCGGCAAGAACGCCTCCCTCGGTGAGCTGTACCGGCACCTGAAGCCGCTGGGGGTCGAGGTGCCGGACGGATTCGCCCTGACCGCGGCGGCCTTCCGCGATGCGCTGACCGCGGCCAAGGCGTGGGAGGACCTCCACGCGCTGCTCGACGGGCTGGATAAGAACGACGTGGCCCGGCTTGCGAGCGCCGGAGCCCGTGCGCGCGACATCGTCTACTCGGCCGGCCTCACGCCGGCGATGGAGGCGCAAATCCGCACGGCCTTCCGCGCCCTGCTGGCCGAGTACGGGGAGGGCCTGACCGTCGCAGTCCGCAGTTCCGCCACCGCGGAAGACCTGCCGACCGCCAGTTTCGCCGGGCAGCACGAGACCTATCTGAATGTGTCCGGAGAGGCCATGCTGCTCGACGCGGTGCGGCGCTGCCACGCCTCGCTGTTCACCGACCGGGCCATCTCCTACCGAATCGACCAGGGCTTCGACCACTTCAAGGTCGCACTGTCGGTTGGCGTGCAGAAAATGGTGCGTTCCGACCTCGCCTCGGCCGGGGTGATGTTCACGCTGGATACGGAATCGGGATTCCGCGACGCCGTGTTCATCACCGGCGCCTATGGGCTGGGGGAAACGGTCGTCCAGGGGGCGGTCGATCCCGACGAGTTCTATGTGCACAAGGCGACCTTCCGGCAGGGCCACCGCGCGGTGCTTCAGCGGCGGTTGGGCGAGAAGCAGGTGAAGATGGTTTACCGGCCTGGCCGCACGCGCGAGCCGACGCGGACCGTCCCCACCCCCGACGCCGACCGGGAGCGCTTCTGCCTGACCGACGAGGAGGTGCTGCGGCTTGCCGGATACGCCATCCGGATCGAGGATCACTACGGCCAACCCATGGACATCGAATGGGCCAAGGACGGACTGGACGGCGGCCTCTACATCGTCCAGGCCCGGCCGGAGACGGTCGCCTCCCAGCGGACGGCGCTGGAACTGGAGAGCTTCGTTCCAAAGGCGAAGGGGACCGTGCTCGCGTCGGGACGCGCCGTCGGCGGACGCATGGCCACCGGGACGGTGCGCGTGGTGACCGACGCCCACCATCTGTCGGCCTTCCGTCCGGGCGAGGTTCTGGTGGCCGACACCACGACGCCGGATTGGGAGCCGGTGATGAAGACGGCCGCCGCCATCGTTACCAACCGGGGAGGCCGGACCTGCCATGCCGCCATCGTCGCCCGCGAACTGGGCATTCCAGCCGTGGTCGGAGCCGAACGCGCGACGGAGGCCCTGCGTGATGGGCAGACGGTGACCGTCTCCTGCGCGGAGGGTGAAACCGGCAAGGTCTATGACGGCGCCGTTCCGTTCCGGGTGGAGCGCCTGGATCTTGGCCGGCTGCCGCGGCCGCAGACGCGCATCATGGTGAACCTCGGCAATCCCGATCAGGCCTTCCAGACCGGCCGGCTGCCGGTGGACGGTGTCGGGCTGGCGCGCATGGAGTTCATCGTCAACGAGGCCATCAAGGTCCATCCGATGGCGCTCGTCCACCCCGAGCGTGTCGAGGACGCCGACGTGCGGGCCCGCATCGCCCACCTGACCCGCAACCACCCGGACGGCAGCGCCTATTTCGTGGAGCGCCTGTCGGAGGGGGTCGGCACCATCGCGGCGGCTTTCTTCCCGCGCCCGGTGATCGTCCGGCTGTCCGATTTCAAGACGAACGAATACGCTTCCCTGCTCGGCGGGAGATGGTTCGAGCCGGTCGAGGAGAACCCGATGCTGGGCTTCCGGGGGGCTGCGCGTTACGCCCACCCGGCTTACGAGGAAGGCTTTGCGCTGGAATGTCGGGCGCTTGCCCGCGTGCGTGGCGAGATGGGGCTGACCAACGTGAAGGTGATGGTGCCCTTCTGCCGCCGTCTGGAGGAAGCCGATCGGGTGATCGCCGCCATGGCGCGCCACGGGTTGGAGCGCGGGCGTGACGGCCTCCAGGTCTACGTGATGTGTGAAATCCCCAACAACGTGCTGCTGGTGGATGAGTTCGCCCAACGATTCGACGGTTTTTCCATCGGGTCGAACGACCTGACGCAACTCACGCTCGGGGTGGACCGCGACAGCCCGCTGGTCGCCTTCGATTTCGACGAGCGCGATCCCGGCGTGCTGGCCTTCCTGCGCCAGGCCGTGGAGGGCGCGCGGCGCAATGGCCGGCCCTGCGGCATCTGCGGACAGGCGCCCTCGGACTATCCGGAGATCGCCGAATTCCTGGTGCGCCTCGGCATCGACTCCATCAGCCTGACGCCGGACAGCGTGCTCAGGACGTTGCGCGCGGTCGTGGAACTGGAACAGAAACTCGGCCGCGCGCCGCGCGAGCCCGGAACGGGAGGAGTGTCATGAAGCACGTCGTCGTTTTCGCGCATCCGCGCTCCGGCAGCTTCATCCGGCAGGCGGTGGGCGCCTATGTGGACGAGTTGGAGCAATGTGGGCACGCGGTCACCGTGCGCGACCTTTACGCCATGGACTTCAACCCGGTCCTTTCGGAGGAGGAACTGGCCGGCACGGGGCCGGTACCCGAAGACATCCAGCGCGAGCAGGACCTCATCACGGCATCCCAGGCGGTTTCCTTCGTGTTTCCGATCTGGTGGGCCGGCATGCCGGCGATGCTGAAAGGCTATGTGGACCGTGTCTTCAGTTACGGATTTGCCTGGGAAATGCGGGGCGAGGAGGTCGAGGGCAAACTCCATGGGCGCAAGGGGCTGATCGTCACGAGTTCCGGAGCCCCGATGGCCTTTCTGGAGGCGACCGGGGAGAGGCAGGCCTTCACGGTGACACAGGACGTTGCGATCATGGGACTGTGCGGCATCAGGGTGGTCGAGCATCTGCATTTCGACGATCTGGGGCCGCACACCACGCCCGCACAGGTCGACGACGACATCCGCCGCATCCGCGCGGCCGCGCGCAACCATTTCTGAATGGGGCATGCGGCCCGGCCCCGCCGCTTGGCCCCACCGGACCGCGACGGATGCCGAAGCCGCGCCTCAATCATTCCGCCGCCGATCCGTCCTAAAGCCGGTTGATTTCGAATTCCTCGCAGGAAAAACCGAGCTGGGCGGCACCCTCCTCCAGGCAGTCTCCCAGGTTGGGGATGCCGATGAGGTAATCCGCGGAACGGGCGGTATGGCGTTCCCGGGCCAGCGCCTGCGCCTCGGCCCATTCGTTCGCCGAGAAATCGCCGCGCCCCAGCCAGACCAGCGCGATCACATCGACCACCTCGTCGTCGTCGAGACCGTCGATGGCGTCCTTCAGTTCCGCCAGGGTCGGATCGTCGGCGTAATCCTCCAGCACCGCCCGCATCCCGTCGTCGCTCGGGTTGGAGCCCTCATCCAGATCGGACGGTTCCACCTTGGCGTCGAATTCGCGGGCCTTGACGATCAGAAAGCACAGCTTCTGCAATCCGACGTTCAACTCGGACACCGGTTCGACGGATGGGGGTTCGACGGACGGGGGTTCGGCGGACGGGGCTGGCTGGGGAGGAGCAGGTTTGGCCATGGCGGTCCGGACTCCTTTGGCGGACTCCCTGAACGGTATCCGTGCAACCGCATCGGGAGAATGCCGCCATTGATCCACGGCTTCACCATGCCGGCCTTAACCTGAGTAAAGGACAGGACGCGGACGCCCCTGCAGCCTTCAGGGGATGCGGGCGGTTCAGACCGCAGCGGGAGGTGTCATGGACGACAAGAAGGACAGCGACCGCGGCGCCGACCTGCTGTTGTGGCTTGCCCTTGCCCTGTCGATCGGGGTCGGGCTGTTCCTGCTGTGGGCGCTCCCCGGCGTTCATCAGGCGCAAACGATACCCTACAGCCAGTTCCAGGATCTGCTGGATCGCGGCAAGATCGAGCAGGTCATGGTCGGCGAAACCACCCTGACCGGTACGCTGAACGAACCTCTGCCCAACGGGTCGCGGACATTCGAGACCGTCCGTGTCGCGCCCGACATCGCCCGCGACCTCTCGGCCCGTCACATCCCCTTCAGCGGCATCAGCGGGTCAAGTTGGGCATCAGGCATCGTCAGTTGGTTCGGCTGGCTCCTGATCCTGTTCGCCGTGTGGAGTCTGGCCGGGATGTCCGGCATGCGGGCGGGCGGAGGCCTGCTGTCGATAGGCCGCAGCAAGGCCAAGCTGTTCGCCGAGACCGATGTCTCCATCAGGTTCGATGATGTCGCCGGTGTCGACGAGGCGAAGGAGGAACTGCGGGAGGTCGTGGAGTTCCTGCAGAATCCGAAGGAGTTTTCGCGCCTTGGCGCCCATGTGCCCAAGGGGATTCTGCTGGTCGGTCCGCCTGGAACCGGCAAGACGCTGCTGGCCAGGGCGGTCGCCGGCGAAGCCAAGGTTCCCTTCATTTCGACCAACGGATCGGAATTCGTCGAGATGTTCGTCGGGGTCGGGGCCGCGCGGGTGCGGGACCTGTTCACGCTCGCACGGGAGCGAACGCCGGCCATCATTTTCATCGATGAACTCGACGCGCTCGGCCGCGCACGCGGATCCCTGCCGATGCTGGGCGGCCACGACGAGAAGGAACAGACGCTCAACCAGCTTCTCGCCGAACTGGACGGCTTCGACCCCAGTGCCGGTCTGGTTTTGCTGGCGGCAACCAACCGCCCGGAAATCCTTGATCCGGCCCTGCTCCGCGCGGGGCGGTTCGACCGGCAGATCCTGGTGGATCGGCCGGAAAAATCCGGACGTGCGCAAATCCTCGCGATCCACACCAGACGGGTCCCTCTCGGCCCGGATGTGGACCTCGCCAACTTGGCGGCTCTGACCCCGGGCTTCACCGGTGCCGACCTGGCCAATCTGGTCAACGAGGCGGCGATGATCGCCACGAGGCGGGACGCCGACGCCGTGTCGACGGAGGATTTCGAGGCCGCCATCGAACGGATCGTCGCCGGATTGGAGAAGAAATCCCGCATTCTCAGCCTGCACGAACGATCCATCGTCGCCCACCACGAGATGGGACACGCCCTGGTCGCCATGGCGATCCCGGGCACCGATCCTGTCCAGAAGGTATCGATCATTCCGCGCGGCATCGGGGCGCTCGGCTACACCATCCAGCGCCCGACGGAGGATCGCTTCCTGATGGGCCGCCACGAGTTGGAAGACAAGATGACCGTCCTGATGGCCGGCCGGGCAGCGGAGCAGATCGTGTTCGGCGAGGTATCGACGGGCGGAGCCGACGATCTGGCGAAGGTCACTGACATCGCCAGGGGCATGGTGATGCGGTACGGCATGGACGAAACGCTGGGGGCGGTCTGCTACGACACCGAGCCGGGCCATCTTCTCGGTCAACCCCAGGGCGCCTTCTGGCAACCCCGGCATTACGGCGAAGCGTCGGCCAGCCGCATCGACGCGGCGGTCCGCACCCTGGTCGAGGCCGCCGCATCGCGGGCATCGGACATCTTGCGCAGGAACCACGCCATGCTGGAGCAAGGGGCAAGAAGCCTGCTGGAGCGTGAAACCCTGACCGCGGACGAACTGCCGAAGCCGCTGCCGGAATCGGAGGGCACGGAACAAGACCCTGAAGAAGAAAGCAAACAGAGCGCGGAGACTGTGCCGGATGAGTCGAAGGCTTTTGCCGAAGCCCCGCGGTGCATTCTCGGCACGCAGTGAGACTTCGCGCCGGTCGGCATCATCCATCCTTCAGGGAATGGCGACAAGGCAACGGCTTTAACCTGCATCAAGAGGTGGTCCCGGCAGGTCCGATAGACTGTGTCCGGCATACCCGTGATCGGAACCGACGTCATGATCAGGTCCATCGCCGACGCCACGGCAGGCGCCCAGGGGGTCACCTACCCCTGGGAGCGCAACTATCCTCCCGGATTGGACTGGCGCCGCCCGCCGCCGGCGCGGCCCCTGCCTGCACTGCTCGAGGAGGCGGCCGCGACCCACCGGGACCGGCCCTGCATGGATTTCCTCGGGCGGCGCCATTCCTTCGGTGAAACCCTCGATCTGGTCGAAAGGACCGCCAAGGGGCTGCAGGAGCTGGGTGTCGGCGAGGGAACACGGGTCATGCTTCTGCTGCCCAACTGTCCCTATTTCATCATCGCCTTCTATGCCATCCTCAAGGCTGGCGGCACGGTGGTGAACGCCAACCCGCTGAATGCAGAGTTGGAGCTTCAGCGGCAGATCGCCGACTCCGCCGCCGAAATCCTGATAACCCTCGACCTGCCAAGGTTCCAGGCCGCCCTGTCGGCGGTGGGATGGCCGGGCCGGCTGCGCCGGATCATCGTCGCCTCCCTGGCGGAAAGCCTGCCCTTCCCGAAGAACTGGCTGTATCCCCTGTTGCACCGGGGGGACGTCGCCGACTTTCCGGATGACGGACGCCATCTCTCCTTTTCCAGCCTGCTCGACAATGACGGCCGCTGTGTTCCGGTCGGTATCGATCCGCAGCATGCGCCGGCCGTCATCCAATACACCGGCGGCACCACCGGAGTGCCCAAGGGGACCGTCCTCACCCATGCCGGCCTCTTTGTGAATGCCTGCCAGTGCCGGGACTGGCTCACCGGAAGCGCGGTGGAACAGGAGCGCCTCCTTGCCGTGTTGCCGCTGTTCCATGTCTTCGGCATGACCGCGGTGATGAACTTCGGCATCGCGCTCGGCGCCGAGCTGGTGTTGCTGCCGCGGATCGACGTGCGGGAGATTCTTGCCACCATCCAGAGCAAGCGCCCGACCATGATGACCGGCGTTCCCCGGCTTTTCCAGGCGCTGATCGACTGCCCCACCGCAGCCCTCCATGATCTGTCGTCGCTGCGGCTGTGCATCTCCGGCGGCGATAGCCTGCCGCCGCTGCTGCAGGAGCGCTTCCAGGCGATGACCGGCAGCAGGCTGGTCGAGGGGTACGGCCTGACGGAGGCATCCCCCGTCGTCACCTGCACCCCCTACGAAGGCGCCACCAAGCCCGGTTCGGCCGGGCTGCCCCTGCCGGGGACCATCGTCGAGATCGTGTCCGTTGAAGACGGCACGACGCCCCAACCGGTGGGCAGGGTGGGGGAGGTGTGTGTCAGCGGCCCCCAGCTCATGGCCGGCTATTGGAGCGACGACGAAGCGACCGCAAAGGCGATGGCCGGTGGACATCTCCACACGGGCGACATCGGCTTTCTCGACGAGGACGGCTATCTCCACATCGTCGACCGGCTGAAGGATCTCATCATTGCCGGCGGGCAGCATGTGTATCCGCGCGTGGTCGAAGCCGCGATCCGCGAACACCCGGCGGTGAGCGATGTCGCCGTGATCGGCGAACCCGATCCGGTACGCGGCCAGACGGTCAAGGCGTTCGTCGTCGCGAAGGCCGGCGCCGGGCTGTCGGCGGAGGACCTGCACAGCTTCCTCGTTCCCCGCCTGTCCCGTTTTGAACGACCGTCGACGATCGAGTTCCGATCGGCCCTGCCCACGTCGATCATCGGCAAGATCCTGAAACGCGATCTGCGCAGCGCAACCGAGCAGCCCGACCTGTGAACCGGCATGGAACGAGGGACACAGTAAACCGCTCCGGATTTTCCGGTGACTGTTTCTGTTGAGTCACGCCGCCTTCCTGTCCTGGTCTAATGCTTAACGGCGGCGAGCCATGACACCTCCGGGATGCGGCTGCCTTTTTCGATGGCGTGCCGAATCCCCGGAAGGTGCAAGGTCATTCAGTATGAGGCTTTGTTGTCCAGTATGACCGTTTATTCTTCAGTGTGAGACTCTATTCTCTGCGCACATACCAATTCTTTTCAAGCGGTCTCTTACTCCACAGTCACGCTCTTTGCCAAATTCCGCGGCTGATCGACATCAGTCCCCTTAAGCACCGCGGTGTGATAGGCCAGTAGCTGCACCGGAATGGCGTACAGCAGCGGCGCCACCAGCGGGTCGCAGGCGGGGAGTTCGACCGACCAGCGGACCTTGTCCTTCAGCTTGTCGATGCCCTTCCGGTCGGCCAGCAGCAGGACCTTGCCGGAGCGGGCGCAGACCTCCTGCACGTTCGACACCACCTTCTCGAACAGGGCGTCGGACGGCACCAGCACGATCACCGGCACATTGTCGTCGATCAGCGCGATGGGGCCGTGCTTCAATTCGCCGGCGGCGTAGCCTTCGGCGTGGATGTAGCTGATTTCCTTCAGCTTCAGCGCCCCTTCCAGGGCCAGCGGGTACATGGCGCCGCGGCCGAGATAGAGCACGTCGCGGGCCTCCGACACCTCCTGCGCCAGCTCCTTCAGCCGCTCGTCATGGGCCAGCACGTCGGCGGCGCGGGCCGGGACCTCGCGCAGGGCGTGGGCGATCTGCTGCATCCGCTCCTGGTCGATGGCGCCGCGGGCGCGGCCGACGGTGACGGCAAGGCAGGCCAGCGTCGTCAGCTGGGTGGTGAAGGCCTTGGTCGAGGCGACGCCGATCTCCGGACCCGCCATGGTGTAGAGCACGGCGTCGGATTCCCGCGCGATGGTGCTTTCCGGGGCGTTGACGATCGACAGGATCTTCTGGCCCTGGCGCTTGCAGTAACGCAGCGCTTCCAGCGTATCCAGCGTCTCGCCCGACTGCGAGATGAACAGTGCGATGCCGCCCGGCGGCAGCGGCGCCTCGCGATAGCGGAACTCCGAGGCGATGTCGACCTCGACCGGGATGCGGGCCAGCGTTTCGAACCAGTATTTGGCGACGAAACCGGCGTAATAGGCGGTGCCGCAGGCGACAATGGTCAGCTTGCTGGCGCCGGCCAGATCGAAGGGGAAGTCCGGTAGGGAGAAGGTGCCGGTTTCCGGGTTGATGTAGGCGTTCAGCGTGTCGCCGATGACCTGCGGCTGCTCGTAGATTTCCTTGAGCATATAGTGGCGGTAGCCGTCCTTGCCGATCAGGGCGCCGGACACCGCGGTGGTCTTCACCGGCCGTTCGACCACCGCATCGGTGGCGTCGTGGACGATGGCGGCGGTGCGGCTGACCTCGACCCAGTCGCCGTCCTCCAGATAGCAGATGCGGTTGGTCAGCGGCGCCAGGGCGAAGGCGTCGGAGGCCAGATACATCTCGCCCTCGCCATAGCCGACGGCCAGCGGCGTGCCGTGGCGGGCGCCGATCATCAGCTCATGCTCGCCGGCGAAGATCAGCACCAGGGCGAAGGCGCCGGTGAAACGCTTGAAGGCGGCGGCCGACGCCTGGACCGGCGTCATGCCGTGCTGGTCCAGGTAATAGGTGACGAGGTGGACGATCACCTCGGTGTCGGTGGCGCTTTCGAAGACATAGCCGTGGCCGGTCAGCTCGTCCTTCAGCTCCTGATAGTTCTCGATGATGCCGTTGTGGACGACGGCGACGCGCTTGGTGGCGTGCGGATGGGCGTTGTTTTCCGTCGGCCCGCCATGGGTGGCCCAGCGGGTGTGGCCGATGCCGACCGTGCCGGACAGCGGCTGGTCGCGCAGCTTCATGTCCAGGTTGGCCAGCTTGCCCTCGGCGCGGCGGCGCTCGATGTGGCCGTTCACCAGGGTGGCGACGCCCGCGCTGTCATAGCCGCGGTATTCCAGCCGGCGCAGGCCTTCCACCAGCCGGGGGGACGCGTCGTGAATGCCGTTGATGCCGATGATGCCGCACATGGACCTGATGCTCCTGAATAGATGCCGACCGGAGAGAAGACCCGAACCGACCTTACGCCTTTTTCGCTTTCTCGTTTTGCTTCCGTTCGCGGAAGCGCTTTGCCCAGCCGGCGTACAGCTTCTGGCTGCCGCGGGCGACCGCCAGGGCGTCGGCCTCCACCGCCATCGTCACCACGCTGCCGGCGCCGACGATGGCGCCGTCGCCGATGACGACCGGGGCGACCAGCGCACTGTTGGAGCCGATGAAGGCCCCGGCTCCGATGTCCGTCCGGCTCTTGGTGAAACCGTCGTAGTTGCAGGTGATGGTGCCGGCGCCGATGTTGGCCTTGGCGCCAACGCGGGCGTCGCCGATGTAAGTCAGGTGGTTGGCCTTGGCCCCGGCTTCGATCACCGCGTTCTTCACCTCGACGAAGTTGCCGATGTGGACGTCCGGGCCGATCTCCGCACCCGGACGCAGACGGGCGTAGGGGCCGATGACGGCGCCGCTGTCGATGCGCACGCCTTCCAGATGGCAGTAGGGCTTGATCTCCACCCGGTCGCCGACCGTCACGCCGGCGCCGAAGAAGCAGCCGGGACCGACCACCACGTCGCGGCCGAGCCTGGTGTCGACGCTGAGGAAGGTGCTGTCGGGATCGATCAGGGTGGCGCCGTTGTCCATCGCGGCCTTGCGCAGGCGGCGCTGCAGCAGCTTCTCCACCTCCGCCAGCTCGGCGCGGGAGTTGACGCCGACGACCTCGGCCGGGGCGGCCTCCACCACGGCGCAGGCCATGCCGGCGCGCCGCGCGATCTGGACGACATCGGTCAGGTAATATTCGGACTTGGCGTTGTCGTTGCCGACGCTGCCGATCAGGTCGAACATGCGGGCGCCGTCGAACGCCATCAGGCCGGCGTTGCACAGGGTGACCGCGCGCTCCTCCTCGCTGGCGTCGAGATATTCGACGATCTTCTCCAGCCCGCCGCGGGCGTTCAGGATCAGCCGGCCATAGGCGCCGGGATCGTCGGGGCGCATGCCCAGCACCACCACCGCCGGGTCGCTCGCCTGCCGGCGCGCCTGCACCAGCGCGCGCAGCGTGTCCGGCGTGACCAGCGGCGTGTCGCCGTACAGGACGATGACGTCGCCGGTGAAGCCCTCCAGCAGGCCGAAGGCGGCGCGCACGGCGTCGGCGGTGCCGCGCTGCTCATGCTGGACAGCAGTGGGGTAGGGGGCGACGGCGGCGGCCACGCTGTCCATGCCGGGGCCGACCACGACCACCACATGGTCGGGGTCGAGCGTCTTCACCGCGGCCAGCACATGCCCGACCATCGGCCGGCCGGCAACCCGGTGCAGCACCTTGGGCAGATCGGATTTCATGCGCGTGCCCTTGCCGGCGGCGAGGATCACGCAGGCGAGCGGACGATGGGCCATGGTGGTGTTCCTGGTCGAGCCTTGTGTGGAGGGGGAAACCGGTCGCAAATGGCGTCGTACTTGAGCCGGGAAAGGTTAAGACATCACTGCCGGAAAGGACGACGCTTCTTCCGGAGTGGGCGCCGCACCATCGGCAATTCCGAGAGTGGTGTGCCACAGCACGCCGGGGAAGCCCAAGTCAACTTTTGTTTCAATCTGCAATAAATAAATGTTTCCAACGGGTTGCCTGCCCAATTTTTCTGCGTTTCCCGCCGGTGATCTTTCAGCTTCGCGATGGCGGCGTTCGCCCTTTGTCGCCGGTCCGCCCGACGTGTGTAGATTTCGCGATTTTTCAGTGACATGTGCCCGGTGATGGCCGCGATCTCCAGAGCCGAACAGCCGGTCTGTGCCGGCAGCGAGGCAGAGGATTTCCGCAAGCCATGGAAAACGTAACCCTTCACCTCCGGATGAGCTTTGATTGCCAAACATAGGGCGTTGGAAAATCCTATTCTGTTCCAGGGCTGTCCGGAGGCGGGGTTGATCAGTATTGTTACGGAGGTAGCGTTTCTCTTCCACTCCGTCAACTCGACCTTTAGGTCCGCGTGACACGGTACCCACAGCCGGCTACCGGTCTTTTCCTGGGTAACCTGGATCGCAGGGCCGTCATAATCATCCCACCGCATCCTGATGAGGTCCGATGACCTCCGGCCGGTGTAGAGCGCCAGAACCATGGCCCGGCGCATAGGCTCCTTGACGTGGGCGAAGGCGAAACCGCCCGCCCGGTCCAGCTGCCGGATCGCTTTTTCAATTGCGGTTTGTCTGTATCGACGAAAATCGACGAAAGACTGGCGGGACTCCGGCCATGGGCTGCTCGGCGTAAACAAAAGATTGGTGTGCTTGCGTTGCGAGCTGTTCTCATAAGCGGAAAATTAACGGAGGCCGGGGTAGAATAATTGCAATGTCGGGAATTTGGTAACCGCTGCGATGATCTCCGCCCGCCCTCCAGGAAACTTCGATAACACCACGGGTGATGCCCGTCGCCTTAACGTGGCCGGCCTGCTTTTTGTCGCCATGGTTGTGATGACCATTGCGTTCGTGCTGTTTATGGCGCTGGAGACGGCACGTCGGATCGATATGGCCACGGCGGAGCGGACGAAGGGCGAGATCGCCGACGCGGTCGCGGACCTCGGCGCCGCGATGGGAAAGAAGGCCGAGGAATACAGCCTGTGGAACGACGCCGTCGACCATCTGGTCGTCGGTTACGACCCCGTCTGGGCCAACGCCAATGTCGGCCCCTATGCGGAGCGGCTGTGGGGGCTCGACCGCTCCTATGCCTGGAATGGCCGTGACGGGCTGATCTATGCGTCGAAGGACGGCGCCCTGCGCGATGACATGGACGCGGCGACCAGCGAGGCCGCCGATCTGCGGCCGGTTCTGGTGGCGGCGCGCGCCTTCGGAAAGCCGGTCAGCGGCATCGTCCATATCGGGCAGATCCCCTTCGTCTTCGGCGCGCGGGTGATCGAGTACGAATACGGGCACGATCCCCTGCCGCCGAATCCCGAACTGCCGGTCCAGGTCTTCCTGACCAGGCTCGACTCGGAGCTGGCGAAACTCGCAAGCTCGCGCCGGATCGCCGATCTGCGCGTGGCCGCGGCCGACGGACCTGCTCTGATGGATGTCGTCAGCCTGCCGCTGGAGAGCATCGCCGGACAGCGGTTCGGCGTGCTGACCTGGACGCCGGAGCAGCCCGGCCATACCCTTGTCCGCGAGACGGCGCCCTATGCCGGCGGCTTCGCCCTGGCGCTGCTGGCCCTGCTGTTCCTGTTTCAGCGCGTGCTGCAACGGTTGAAGCGGCAGGAGCCGCTGCGCCTCAGCGAGGCCCGGCTGGCCCAGGCGCAGCGGGTCGCAAAGCTGGCCTACACCGTCCATCTGCCCAACGACCTGCTGGAGGTCTCGGCCAATTTCCGCGAACTGGTCGGCGTGGACCCGAATGGCCTGAACCCGACCGGCTCGGGCGGCGGGGCCGAACGGCTCACCGTCGGGCAGCTTCTGGACCGGGTGGTGCCGGAACAGCGGCCGGACGTGCAGGACGCCTATCGCCGGGCGTGGGCCGAGAACGCGCGGTTCGACATCGAATACCGCGTCGCCCGGCCCGGCGGCGACCATCTGGACCTTCAGGAGGTCGGGGAACCCTTCCATGATGCCGGCGGCCTCGTGCTGGGGCTGATCACCGCCATCCAGGACGTCACCTCGCGCCGCCGGGCGGAGGAGACGATCCGCCATCAGGCCAATTACGATGCACTGACCGGGCTGCCCAACCGGCCGCTGTTCTATGACAGGCTGCGACAGGCGCTGCGGCGGGCGGCGCGCGACCGGACCTGCATGGCGCTGCTGTTCATCGACCTGAACCGCTTCAAATGGGTCAACGACACGTTGGGCCACCAGACCGGCGACGTGCTTCTGCGCGAGGCGGCGCACCGGATGGCGGCTTGCGTCCGCGGGTCGGAGACCATCGCCCGGATCGGCGGCGACGAGTTCACCGTCATCCTGTCGCAGGTCGGCGACCGGGCGGAGGCGGAGACGGTGGCCCGCCGCCTGCTCGAATGCCTGGGCGAACCCTTCCACATCGCCGGCCAGACCCTGCACATCTCGGCCAGCATCGGCGTCACCTTCGCGCCGGAACAGGGGACCGACCCCGAACTGCTGGTGAAGAACGCCGATGTCGCCATGTATCAGGCCAAGCGGCAGGGGACGGCCAACTGGACCTTCTACGATCCGGCGATGGACGCCGACGCGCTCGACCATTTGCAGATGGAGAACCTGCTGCACGACGCGGTGGCCAAGGGCCAGCTGGCGCTGTTCCTCCAGCCGGTGGTGGAGGTCGGCAGCGGCCTGCTGGCCGGCGCGCAGGCGGAGGTGCGCTGGAACCACCCCGACCGCGGCCTGCTGCTCCCCACCGACTTCCTGCATCTGGCCGAGGCGAACGGGCTGATCCTGCAGATCGGCGCATGGCTTCTCGATGCCGGCTGCCGGCAACTGGCGGGCTGGCGCGACCGTGGCGCCGCCGGGCTGCGGCTGACCGTGCCGGTGTCCACCCTGCAGCTCAAGCATTCCGGCTTCGGCGATCAGGTCACCGGCTGCCTCGCCCGTCATGGCGCGTTGCCGGACCGGCTGATCCTGGAACTGCCGGAGGCCGCCATGCTGGCGCCGTCGGCGGAGATGACGCGGACCATGCAGTCGCTCAGGACGCTGGGCGTCACCTTCTCCGTCGGCGGCTTCGGCACCGGCTATGCGTCGCTCGGCCATCTGAGGCGGCTTCCGGTGGAATTCCTGAAGATCGACCAGGGCATCCTGCTGGACATGATCCGCAATCCCGCCAACCAGGAGACGGTGCGCGCCATCGTGGCACTGGCCCGCAGCATGAACCTGACGGTGATCGCCGAAGGGGTCGAGACGGGAGAGCTGCAGCTCCTGGCCGAAGAGGTCCGCTGCGGCTTCGCGCAGGGGGCGTTCCTCGGTCGGCCCATTCCGGCAGAAGCGTTCAATCCGGCGTTCGGCCCGGTGGCGGCGGCTTCCGCGGGCGGGAGAGGCGAGTCGCTGTGTCCTGTCGGTGATGAGGAGAGCTGACGAGCCGCGATCGGCCTGCTTTTCGCGCAATACGCATCACTCCGTCGGGCGTCTTCGGCTTATCGGCGGGGAGGCGGTGCCCGAAAACCGGTTCCGGTCCGGCACGTCCCGGACAATGCGCCGCATTTGCGGCAAACCCTCTGCATCGCACTAGGATGTCCGCACTAAGCATATTAGAATATTTACACGAAGATGGATGCCTGAAGGTCGGCAACCCGGCGGTTCGTAGGGGAGCGGCAGGTGGAGGAACCCAGCGCCACGACGACGATCGCAACGGCACTCGCGGGCGGTGTCGGGCTGCTGGCGCTGGTGACGCTCGTTTACGGGACGATCCTGTATCGGATGGAGGAACGGCCCCGGGTCCGGCAGCTTTGCCTGGGGCTGCTGTTCGGCATCGGCGGGGTGGCCGCCATGCTGCAATCGGTTCCCGTCTCCCCCGGCGTTTTTCTGGACGTGAAGGCGGTGCCGGTCGCGCTGGCCGCTCCCTTCGGTGGACCGCTGGCCGCCGTGCTCGCCGCCGGGATCGTGTCGGCGGTCCGCATCGCGATCGGCGGCGCCGGGACGCTTCCGGGGGTGATCGGGATCCTGGTGGCCGGTTCCGTCGGTCTGCTGCTCCGGCGGCTGGTGCCGGATGCGGAGTGGCGAAACACCAGACCGCTGCTCATCCTCGGCCCGGTTGCGTCCTTCCACCCCCTCAGCATCTTCGTGCTGCCGTGGGAGGTCGCGCTGCCGGTCTTCATCGAAGGTGGGATTCCCGTCGCCCTGTTCACGATGGCGGGCATCCTGCTGCTCGGCACAATGCTGGCGCGTGAACGCCGCCGCGTCGACACCGAGCATGTGCTGCGCAACGCGGCACTGAGCGATCCGCTGACCGGACTGGCCAACCGCCGGGCCTTCTTCGCTTTCATCGACCGGGCCGTGGCCAGCGCGCTGCGCCACGACACGCCGGTGTCGCTCCTGATGCTCGACATCGACCATTTCAAGGACGTCAACGACAGCCGCGGGCACGATGCCGGCGACGCCGTGCTGGTGGCGCTCAGCCGTCTGCTCCAGTGCAGCGTGCGGCAGAGCGATCTCGTCGCCCGTTTCGGCGGCGAGGAGTTCGCCATCCTGCTGCCCAATGCGCCGGGCGATGGAGCCTTCCAACTCGCCGAACGCCTGCGCTGCGCCGTCCGCGACATGAGCATTCCGCAAGACGGCACGATCCTGCATGTGACCGTCAGCATCGGCCTGTCGACCCTGACCCCCGACATCGGCCGGGCCGACGCCATGATCAAGGCGGCCGACATGGCGCTCTACCGCGCCAAGCAGGGCGGCCGGGACCGGGTCTGCCGCCATCGCGAAAGCGGCGTGAGGGAGCCGGCGCCGGCCGCGGAGTGAAGCATCCGCCGTACTTTCTTTCGGACGATGGTGGGATGTCCCCGGCCGAACCGGGGTAGCGGCGCGGAGCGATGGATCACTGGCTGCGTGCACATGCGGAATACACATATGAGAGCCGTATAATATAGACACCCTGCCGATGCCATCCGCGTCGGCACCATTGGGAGGGTGCGGTCATGGCGTGGGATCAGGCGCAGAATCACGGCGTGTCCGGTCGGCGGATCACGGGCGGCCCGCATCGCGATCTTCTGTTCGGCGGCAGCGGCGACGACACCATCACCGGCAATCGCGGCAACGACTACATGGAAGGCGACGGCGGCAGTGACCGCTTCGTCCTCAAGCCCGGTGACGGGTGGGACTGCATCGGCGATTTCCAGGGCGGTGCGGGCGGCGACCTGCTGGACCTGCAGGGCTGGGGCGGCATCGGCAGCCTGGAGGATGTGCTGGCCCATTCCCATCAGGATCGCGACGGGCTGGTCCTCGATTTCGGGCCACGCGACGGGGTCAAGCTGATGGGGCTGACACGGGACGACCTGAGCGCCGACAATCTGCTGCTCAAGACCAGCCATGTCAGGGCCGATGCCGTCTTCGCGGCCGTGGACACCGGTCATGGCGATGAGCTGTGGGGAACCGACGGCCACCGGACTTTCCTTCTGCGGGACATCGCTCCGGGTACGGCCTCGTCGGACCCGCGGGACTTGGTCCGGTTGGGTAAGCGTGTGTATTTCAGCGCGGATGACGGGGTGCATGGCCGCGAAGTGTGGACGACCGACGGAACACCGGGCGGGACCCGCATGGTGGCCGACATCAATCCGGGGGCGACGGGCTCGTCGCCGACGGCGCTGACCGTTGCGGACGGCAAGCTGTTCTTCCGGGCCGACGACGGCCAGCATGGGTCGGAATTGTGGGTCAGCAACGGCACCGCCGCCGGGACGCACATGGTCAAGGATATCGGCGCCAACTCGGCCGGTTCCTCTCCGGGCAATCTGACGGCGGTGGGGGACGAGCTGTTCTTCTCCGCCACCGACAGCGATCACGGCATCGCGCTGTGGCGCTCCGATGGAACGGCGGCTGGAACGGTGCTGGTGAAGGACTTCTATCCCGGAGCGGTCGATCCGCCGATCCCGGTCCCGTTGCCGATTTTTCCCAACCATTTCACGGCGGTCGACGATCGGCTGTTCCTGACGGCGTGGGATGGCACCGGCTCCTACAGCCAGTTGTGGGTGACCGACGGGACGGAGGAGGGCACGGTCAAGCTGCGCGAAGGTCTCGGTGAGAATGTGAGGATCGGGCGCACGGTGTCTCTGGTCGCCGCGGGAGATACGCTGTTCTTCAACAGTGGCAATGATCTGTGGAAGAGCGACGGTACGCCGACGGGCACGGTCCTAGTCAAGCCGTTCCCAACGTCTGGCCTTTCCGGTCCCAACCAGTTCCTTGCCGTCGGCGACGAGGTCGTCTTCAACGCCCGCACCGAGCAGAGCGGCTACGAACTCTGGATCTCGGACGGGACGGAGCAGGGAACGCACATGGTCAAGGACATCGCGCCCGGCAGCGCCAGCGCCGCCATCGGAAACCTGACCGTCGCCGATCACAGGCTTTTCTTCACCGCGGATGACGGCGTGCATGGCAACGCACTGTGGAGAACCAACGGCACCGAGGCCGGCACGCGGATGGTCACCGACAAGGCCCACCGCACCAGCTGGACGCAGCCCACCAGCGTGGATGCGGTCGGCGACCAGCTGTATTTCAGCGCGACGGACTCCACCCAGGCCGGAGCCCTGTTCCGCATGGATGTGGACAGTGGCGTGGTGAGGGAACTCGCCGGTTCGCAGACCTTCACCCTGCCCAGCGGCGGCTTGCAGATCGTCGGTGTCTGACCCGTTTCCGGCGGGTGCCCATCACAGCAGGGGGCGTCACAGCAGGGGAATGTCGCTGCCGCCGTTCACGATGTCGACGGTGCCGGAGATCAGGTTCTCGGCATAGAGCGCCTCCAGGTCGATGCCGCCGGTGGGGCGCACCGGGCGGATGGCTCGGATCCAGCCGGCGATCGCCTGTTCCTGGCGGCGGCGGATCGCTTCGGCCTCCTCCACCGTCACCGCCTGGAAGGACAGGCTGTCGCCGGGGCGCAGGCGGCCGGCGCGGGGCAGGTCGGCGGAGATCACCGTGGCGATCTTGGCATAGCCGCCGGCCGTCTGGTGGTCGTTCAGCAGCAGGATCGGCTGGCCGTTGCCCGGCACCTGAATGGAGCCGGTGACCAGCCCGTCGGACGGAATGTCGGCGCTTCCCCGATGCGCCAGCGCCGGCCCCTCCAGCCGCAGTCCCATGCGGTCGGCCTGTTTGCCGACGCGGTAGGTCGCCGACAGGAAGATCTCCACCGCGGCTTCGGTGAAGCGATCCTCCTGCGGCCCCAAAACGGCCCGCAGCGGGCCGGCGCCATAATCGGGCGGCTGCGGCAATTCGACATCGGAACCGTCAGGGGCGCTGTCGCAGACCAGTGGCAACCGCTCGCCCTCGGCCAGCGGCCGTCCGCCGAGCGGACCGATGCCGGCGCGCACATAGGTGGACAGGCTGCCCATCACCGGCGCCAGCGCGAAGCCGCCGGCCACCGCCACATAGGCGACGGAAGTGCCGTCCACCGCGCCCAGCCGCAGAACGTCGTCCTGCCGCAGGGTGTGGCTGCGGTGCGGGGCGAGCGGCTGCGGGGCATCTCCCTCGCGCTCCAGCGTCAAGGCCAGAGGTCCGACGGCGGCGATGCGGACGGTGGGCGCATCCACCCGCAGGGCAGGGCCGAGCAGGGCAATCTCCAGCCCGGCGGTTCCCTGGGGATTCCCGACCAGCGCATTGGCCAGCCGCAGCGCCACCGGGTCGAGCGCCCCGGCCACCGGTATGCCCAGCTCCTGGAAGCCGAAGCGGCCCAAATCCTGGATCGTCGCGAACAGGCCCTGCCGAACCACCGTGAAACAGGCGGCCATCATGCGGCCCTCAGGCTGGCCGGGTCGAAGCGGCCGGCGCTTGCCGCCCCGGCGATGGCGTCGAACGCCGCGCGATCCACCGCGTCGAAGCGCACCCGGTCGCCGGCCGCCAGCAGCACCGGGTCGGGCCGGGTGCCGTCATAGAGCGGCACCGGGCAGCGGCCGATCAGGTGCCAGCCGCCGGGGCTCTCCCACGGATAAACGGTGGTCAGCCGTCCGGCGATGGCGACGGAGCCGGCCGGCACCCGCACCCGCGGCTCCGTCCGGCGCGGCCGGTCCAGTTCGGCCGGCAGATCGCCCATGTAGCCGAAGCCCGGCATGAAGCCCAGCATGTAGACGAAATACTCGACCGAGCCGTGCAACTCCGCCACCCGCTCCGCCGTCAGGCCCAACGAGTCCGCCAGCTCCGCCAGATCGGGGCCGAGGTCGGGGTCGTAGCAGACCGGCAGGCGCCACAGCCGTCCCTCCGCCGGGGCGGCGTCGCTGCCGGCCAGCGCCGCCTCGACCGCCGCCTGCATCTCGCGGCGGCTGGAGGTGACGGGATCATAGACCACCAGCAGCGAGCGGAAGGTCGGCACCGTTTCCACCAGTCCCGGCGGCGGGGCGGCCTTCAGCCGGGCGTGCAGGGCCATGACGCGGGCGTTGGTCGCCCGGTCGATGGTCTCGCCGAACTCGACGTTGAAGGCGGTGTCGCCGGCGCTGGTGAAGCGGACCTCCACGCTGTCGCTCCTCACCCGATCATTTTCGACGGCAGCCAGGTGACCAGCCCGGGGAACACCCACAGGAGGACCACCATCACCACCATCAGCAGGAAGAAGGGCATGCTGGCCTTGCCGATGGTGAAGATGTCCTTGCCGGTCATCGCCTGCAGCACGAACAGGTTGAAGCCCACCGGCGGGGTGATCTGCGCCATCTCCACCACGATGATGATGTAGATGCCGAACCACAGAAGGTCGATCCCCGCCTGCTGCACCATCGGCAGGATCACCGAAGTGGTCAGCACCACCATCGAGATGCCGTCGAGGAAGCAGCCCATCACGACGAAGAAGGCGGTCAGCGCCACCAGCAGCGCCGCCGGCGACAGCTGCATGGTGGTGATCCACTCCGCCAGCAGGCGCGGGATGCCGGTATAGCCCATCGCCACCGTCAGGAAGGCCGCGCCGGCCAGGATGAAGCCGATCATGCAGGAGGTGTGGGCGGCGCCGAACAGGCTGTCGCGGAAGGTCGTCCAGTTCAGCGTGCCGGTCACCAGCGCCAGCACCAGCGAGCCCAGCACGCCGATGCCCGCCGCCTCCGTCGGGGTGGCGATGCCGACATAGATGGAGCCCAGCACCGCCGCGATCAGCAGCATGACCGGGATCAGCGCGCCGGTGTCACGGATCTTTTCGGCGAAGCTCTGCGAGGCCTCCGGTGGCGGCACCCGGCCGGGGTTCAGCAGAGACCAGCCGCCGACATACAGCATGAACAGCCCGGTCAGCACGATGCCGGGAATGACGCCGGCGATGAACAGCCGGGCGATCGACACGTCGGCGGCCACGCCATAGACGATCATGATGATCGACGGCGGGATCAGCAGCCCCAGCGTGCCGGCCCCCGCCAGCGATCCCAAGGTCATCATCGGGTCGTAGCCGCGCCGGTTCAGCTCCGGAATGGTCATGCGGCCGATGGTGGCGGCGGTGGCGGCGGACGAGCCGGACACCGCGGCGAAGATTGAGCAGCCGATGATGTTCACATGCATCAGCCGCCCGGGCAGCCAGCCGGTCCAGGGCGCCAGACCCTTGAACATGTCGGACGAGATGCGGGTGCGGAACAGGATCTCGCCCATCCAGATGAACAAGGGCAGGGCGGTCAGCGTCCAGGAGGTGCTTGCGCCCCACACGTTGGTCGCCATCACCATGCCGACCGGCCTTGCGGTGAACAGCGCCATGGCGACGAAGCCGACGCCGGCCAGCGCCAGCGCCACCCAGACGCCGGCCCCCAGCATCAGGAACATCGTCACCACGACGACGATGGATGCGGTCGTCTCGTCCATCGCTCAGCCCTCGCTCTGCATGCCGGCATGCTGGTAGGAGGCGTCGCGCCCCTGCAGCACGGCCAGCAGGTCGTCGATCAGGGCGATGACCAGCACCACCAGACCCGCCGCCATCAGCGCCTGCGGGATCCACAGCGGGATCGGCAGCACGCCCTGGCTGAGGTCGCCGAAATCGTAGGAATCATAGGTCATGCGCACCCAGTACCAGGCGAAATAGGCGCTGAGCGCGGTGGCGAAGCCCAGGCACAGCAGCTCCATGACGCGGCGGGCGGTGCCGTTCAGCCGCTCCACCAGCACGCCGACGCGGATATGGGCGCCGCGGCGCAGCGCCGGCCCCAGCATGAGGAAGAAGGACGCGGCCATGCAATAGCCCGCCAGCTCGTCGGCGCCCGGCACCATGCGGTCGAACAGGCGGCTCGCCACCTGGGTCACGATCAGGACGGCGATGGCGGCGAGCGAAACCGCGCCCAGGATCTCGGCGGTTCGGTAAAGAATGGACAGTGCGGTGCGCATGGCGCAACCACCTCCTGCGGTCGGTCGTGACGAAGGGGCGTCAGGAATGGAGAGGCCCGGCCGGCCGCCCACGCTGCTGGCGGCCGGCCGAACTCAACACCTTACTTGCGATAGGCCGCGATGATGGCCTCGCCGTCGGCGCCGGCCGACTTGATCCATTCCTCGGTCATCGTCTTGCCGATGGCGGACAGGCCTTCCTTCAGCTTGTCCGACGGTGGCAGAACCTTCATGCCGTTGTCCGACATGGTCTTGTTCAGCTCGGCCGTCTTCTTCTCCCACTCGGCCCAGCCCTTGGCCTCGGCCTTCGCCGCGGCCTCCTGGATCGCCTTCTGGGTGTTGGCGTCCAGACCCTTCCAGACTTCGGAATTGACGAACACCATGTTGCGCGGCAGCCAGGCCTGGACGTCGTAATAGACCTTCACGAAGTCCCAGGCCTTGGTGTCGACGCCGGTGGCGGCCGAGGTGATCATCGCGGTGACGATGCCGGTGCCGAAGGCCTGCGCGACCTCCGCCGCCTCGATCTTCACCGGAATGGCGCCGGACAGCTCGGCGATGCGGGTGGTGGCCGGGTTGTAGGCGCGGAACTTCTGGCCCTTCAGCCCTTCGACCGACTGGATCTCGTCCTTCACATACAGGCCCTGCGGCGGCCACGGGATCGAATAGAGCAGCTTCAGGCGCTGGCGCTCCAGCTTCTTCTCCAGAAAGGGCTTGGAGACGTCGTACAGCTTGTGCGCGGCCTTGAAGTCGGTGGCGAGGAAGGGCACGGAATCGAGACCGTAGAGCGGATCCTCGTTCGCCCAGGAGCTGATCAGCACCTCGCCCAGCTGGGCCTGACCGGACTGGACCGCGCGCTTGATCTCCGGATGGCGGATCAGCGAGCCGTTGGTGTGGACGGTGATGCTGATCTTGCCGTTGGTGGCCGCCTTCACGTCGTCGGCGAACTGCTTCACCACCACGGTGTGCAGGTTCGTGTCCGGATAGGGGGTCGGCATGTCCCAGGTCTCGGCCGCGGCGGCCAGCGGCCCGGCGGCGACGACGCCGAGGCCGAGCAGGCTGGCGACCACCGGACCGGCGATCCGGCGGGTGAGACGGGATTGCAGCGTGTCAGCGGTCATGATGTTCGGAAGCTCCCTGTTGTTGGCCGATGCGGCACCCGCCGGCCTTATGGCCGGTCGGACGGGAGCGGAAGCCGCATCACCGGCCCGGCCGCCCCCCTGATCCCGCCCTGCTTCGGACTCCAAAGGTTCACCGTTCCGGACCTTCCGTCAAACCTCCTGTGAGGAATGCGGGAAAAAAAGTCAGCGCTGCCCGCCGCTTATTGGCTGCAACGCATCCGCCGGTCAGTAGATCAGCTCGTTCTCGCCGCTGCCTTCGGCCAGGACCAGCTCGCCGCGGGCGGCAAGGTCCTTCGCCAGCTGCACCATGTACATCTGCGCCTCGTCCACGTCGCGGACACGCACCGGACCCATGGCCGCCATATCCTCGCGCAGGATCTTGGCGGCGCGCTCGGACATGTTGGAGAAGAACAGATCCTTCAGCGACTCCGACGCGCCCTTCAATGCGGTTCCCAGCTTCTGCTTGTCGACCGTGCGCAGCATCGTCTGGACGCCGGTGGGGTCGAGCTTCGACAGATCCTCGAAGGTGAACATCAGCGACTTGATGCGCTCGGCGCTGTCGCGGTTGCGCTCCTCCAGGGCGGCCATGAAGCGGTGCTCGGTGGTGCGGTCCAGGCCGTTGAAGATCTCCGCCAGCATCTCGTGGCTGTCGCGGCGGCTGGTGCGGGCGAGGTTGGTCATGAACTCCGTGCGCAGGGTGCGCTCGACGTCGTCCAGGACCTCCTTCTGCACCGCCTCCATGCGCAGCATGCGCATGATGACTTCCATGGCGAAGCTTTCCGGCAGCTGGGCCAGGACGCGGCCGGCATGGTCGGAGCGGATCTTGGACAGCACGACGGCGACGGTCTGCGGATACTCGTTCTTCAGATAGTTGGACAGCACCGACTCGTTCACGTTGGTCAGCTTGTCCCACATGGTGCGGCCGGCCGGACCACGGATGTCCTCCATGATCTGGTCGACCTTGTCCTTCGGCAGGGTCTTCAGCAGCAGCCGTTCGGTCGAATCGAAGGAGCCGACCACAGTGCCGCTCGACGACATCTGCTCGGCGAACTCGACGAACAGGCGCTCGATCAGGTTGGCCGACACCGTGCCCAGGTTCGCCATCACCTGGGACAGTTCCTTGATCTCCTCGTCGTCCATCAGCGAGAACAGCTTGGACGAATGCTCCTCGCCCAATGCCAGCATCATGATGGCGGCCTTTTCCGGGCCGGTGAGGGTCCGGTAGTCCTCACGAACCTTCTGAGCCATTGCTACCCTTCATGATGCGCGATTCCGACAATGCGCGATGATTGCGGCAAACATCGTTAACAAACGATAAGGAAGGCGCTGGGGACGTTGCGAAAGGGCGGGGCCGGAACCGAATCCGGGTGGGGCGGTTGGTGGGGGCAGCCCCAACCTCCCGCGCGAAAGGTGGCCTCCATGCCCGCCCGTGCCGCCCTTCTGCTGCCCTGCCTCGGGGCCGTCCTGTCGGCGATCCTGCCGGCCTCCGCCCTGGCGGAACTTGCGGTGACGGTTCAGGGGGCCGACTGCCAGGTCTGGGACCAGTATCCCGACCGGCGCAAGACCATCCGCTGGTCCGGGGCCTGCCCGAACGGCTGGGCGAGCGGTCCCGGCGTGCTGAGCTGGTCCTACGACGGCCGCTATGACGGGCAGGTGGAGGGCACGCTGGTCGACGGGCGGCTGGAAGGGCAGGCGCGCGTCACTTGGCGCGATGGACGCCGCCTCGACGGGAATTTCCGCGACGGTCTGGTCTCGGGGCAGGCGACCCATGTCTGGCCCGACGGGCGCGTCTATGAGGGGGAGTGGAAGGACGACCGCCGCACCGGCTTCGGCACGCTCACCTTCCCCAGCGGGAACAAATATGTCGGCCGGTTCCACCGCAACCGCCCGACCGGGCCGGGCGAGTTCGTCACGGCGGACGGCCACCGCTATCGGGCGCGGATCGACGCCGGCGGCAAGGTCAGTGCCGGCGCCCCGCTGGACCGCCCGCCGCAATCGGCGGAGGCCTCGTCGGCCGCGGAGCCCGACGCCGTTTCGGCTCCGGTCCGAGCGGGCCGGCCGCAGAAGCTGGAGGAGTGGCTGAACCAGCCGGATCATCTCCTTCGCGACAGCTCCCGCTAGGGGGCAATCCCCCTCTCCCCGGGGGGAGAGGGGATCCTCACCCGGACCCACGCCCACCGCATACGCCACTATGTGAAAATGGATTTACAGAAATATGCCGATCCTGTAACTCTATCGACATAGAGGCCGCGCTGACGCTGCGAAGGGGATCGGGGGATGGTGTCGCCCATTCAGACGGGATCGCTGCTGATCCGCATGCAGAACTGCCAGCAGCAGCTTCCGGCGGCGCTCGCCAAGGTCGGGGCCTGGGCGCTGGCCTATCCCTTCCGCACCGCGACGCTGAAGATCGGCGAGCTGGCGGCGGCGGCGGAGGTCTCGGTGGCGTCGGTCAACCGCTATGCCCGCTTTCTCGGCTATGACGGCTTTCCGGAATTCCGCGAGGATCTGCTGCGCGCCTTCGAATCCACCTTCGCGCCGGTGGAGAAGCTGCGCGTCGCGGTGCAGCGCGACACCTCGAATGCCGAGATCATGCGGGAATCGCTGGCCAGCGACGCCGGCAACATCACCCGTACCATGGATCTGCTCCAGCCCGAACAGTGCGAGGCCGCCATCCGCCTGATCCGCGAGGCCGGCCGCGTCGTGGCTCTGGGCCTGGGCGACAGCGCCTATCTCGCCCTGTTCCTGGCCGACGTGCTGGAGCCCTATGTCGACAATGTCCACGAAGCGATCGAGTTCGCGGGCACCGAGCGCACCATCCGCCGGCTGATGACGATGAAGCCCGGCGATCTGGTGATCGCGATCACCTCGCCACGCTATTCGCGCCGGACCATCGAGCATCTGCAGATGTGCCGGGAGCACGGGGCGAAGGCCATCGCGCTGACCGACGCGCCGGACAGCCCGATCGTGCCGCTGGCCGACGTCACCCTGCTGGCCGGGGCCGACCATGGCGTGCGCCACAGCTCCCCAACGGGGCTGATGGCGCTGATCGTGGCGCTGGGCACCGCGCTGTCGCGCTCCGGTCCCGACAGCGTCCATCAGGCCGCCGACATGGCCGAACGCATCCTGCCCTACCTGCACGTCGTGCCGAAAAGCAAGCAGCCGACGGATTGAGCCGGGCTTTCCCTTCCACGCGACAAAGAAGCCGAAAAGCGATGACGATCTCCTATTGGAACGGGCGTTACCTGCCGCTGGACGAGGTCCATGTGTCGCCGCTGGACCGCGGTTTCCTGTTCGCCGACGGCCTCTATGAGGTGACCGCCGCCTACAATGGCCGCCTGTTCGAGCCGGAGGCGCACATCGCCCGCCTGCAGCGCGGCCTGTCCGAACTGCGCATCGACTGCGCCCTGTCGGCCGGCGATTGGCTGGGCATCATGGAGCGGCTGGCGGCGGAGTCCGGCATCGACGGCGACCTGACGGTCTACCTGCAGGTCACCCGCGGCGCAGCATCCAGCCGCGGCCATGCCTTCCCGGCCGGCGTCACCCCGTCGGTCTTCGGCATGGCCAGCCCGCTGAAGCGTCCGCCCGCGGCGTGGCGCGACCAGGGCGTCGCCGCCATCACCATCCCCGACATCCGCTGGGGGCGTTGCGACCTGAAGACGGTGGCGCTGCTCGGCAGCGTGCTGGCGCAGCAGGCGGCGACCGACGCCGGGGTGGTCGATGCGCTGCAACTGCGCGACGGGATGGTGACCGAGGGCGCCGCCACCAACATCTTCGTGGTGAAGGACGGCGTCATCGCCACCCCGATCAACGACACCCGCATCCTGGAGGGCATCACCCGCACCGTCATTCTGCGGCTGGCCGCCGAGGCCGGCCTGCGGCTGGAGGAGCGCGACATCCCGGCGGCGGAGCTTGAGACCGCCGACGAAATCTGGATCGCCAGCACCACCAAGGAAATCACTCCGGTCACCAGCCTGAACGGCAAGCCGGTCGGCAGCGGCGCGCCGGGCATGGTCTGGCGCCGCCTGTTCGCGCTGTTCGCCGAAAGGCTCGGCCGATGAGTGTCGCCGCAGCCGTGAAAGCGGTCGACACCGCGCCGGCCCTGCTGTCGGTCGAGGGGCTGAGCGTCGCCTTCGACGGCGAGCATGGTCCCGTGCGTGTGGTCGACGATGTCAGCTTCACCGTGGCGCCGGGCGAGACGGTCGCCATCGTCGGCGAGTCCGGCTCCGGCAAGTCGGTGACCTCGCTGTCGCTGATGCGGCTGGTCGATTATGCCGGCGGACGCATCGTCGGCGGGCGCATCCGCTTCAAGGGCCGCGACGGGCGCGAGCGCGATCTGGCCTCCCCGCCGGCCGAGGCGCTGACCGACATGCGCGGCAACGACATCGCCATGGTCTTCCAGGAGCCGATGACGTCGCTGAACCCGGTCTTCACCATCGGCGACCAGATTGCCGAGGCGGTGATGCTGCACCAGCGTCTCGACCGCAAGGCGGCGCGGGCGGAAGCCCTGCGCATGCTGGAGAAGGTGCGCATTCCCGAACCGGCCCGGCTGCTCGACCGCCACCCGCACCAGCTCTCCGGCGGCATGCGCCAGCGCGTGATGATCGCCATGGCGCTGTCCTGCCGCCCGTCGCTGCTGATCGCCGACGAGCCGACCACGGCGCTGGACGTCACCATCCAGGCGCAGATCCTGCGGCTGATCCGCCTGTTGCAGGACGAGATGGGGATGGGCGTCATCTTCATCACCCACGACATGGGCGTTGTGGCGGAGGTGGCCGACCGCGTCGTCGTGATGTGGCGTGGCCGCAAGGTGGAGGAGGGGCCTGTCGAGCGCATCTTCCAGGCGCCGCAGCACCCCTACACCAAGGCGCTGCTGTCCGCGGTGCCGAAGCTGGGCGCCTTGCGCGGCCAGGATCTGCCGATCCGCTTTCCCCTGCTCGTGGTGGACGACGCCAAGGCCGATGCGCCTCCGCCGGCCCCGCCGGTGCAGGACACCGTGCGCGCCGCCGACGCGCCGCTCTTGGAGGTGCGCGACCTCACCACCCGCTTCGACGTGCGCAAGGGCATCTTCGGCTCGCTGAAGGCCCGCGTCCATGCGGTGGAGAAGGTCAGCTTCGCCGTCCGTCCGGGCGAGACGCTGGCGCTGGTCGGCGAGTCCGGCTGCGGCAAGTCGACCACCGGCCGCACCATCATGGGGCTGCAATCGGCCACCTCCGGCACCATCCGTTTCGACGGCGTCGACACCGCCACGCTGGATTCCAACGGTCAGGCGAAGCTGAAGGAAAAGATCCAATACATCTTCCAGGATCCCTTCGCCTCGCTGAACCCGCGCATGACCGTCGGCTTCAGTGTCGCCGAGCCGATGCTGGTCCACGACTATGCGCCGGCCGCCAAGCCGGGCATGTCGCGCCGCCGCGCCATCGAGGAGCGGGTGGCGGAGCTGCTGACCCAGGTCGGCCTCAAGCCGGAGCATGCGCGCCGCTATCCGCACGAATTCTCCGGCGGCCAGCGCCAGCGCATCTGCATCGCCCGCGCCATCGCCTGCGATCCCAAGCTGATCATCGCCGACGAGGCGGTGGCGGCGCTCGACGTGTCGATTCAGGCGCAGATCGTCAATCTGCTGATGGAACTGCAGGCCAAGCGCGGCCTGTCCTACCTGTTCATCAGCCACGACATGGCGGTGGTGGAGCGGGTCAGCCACCGCGTCGCGGTGATGTATCTCGGCCAGATCGTCGAACTGGGCCCCCGCCGCGCCGTGTTCGAGAATCCGCAGCATCCCTACACCCGCCGTCTGATGGCGGCGGTGCCGATCGCCGACCCCAGCCGCCGCACCCGCGACCTGCGGCTGCTGACCGGGGAGATCCCGAGCCCGATCCGCAACCTCGGCGACGAGCCGCTGGTCCAGCCACTGGTGCCGGTCGGCGACGACCATTTCGTCGCGCGCCACGCCGTTGGCGGCGATTTCTGAACCAAAAAACAGGGAGTTCTCACGTGAAGCGTTTCGCTCTTCCCCTGCTGGCCGGCCTGCTCGCCGGCACCGCGCTGGCCGGTCCGGCCTTCGCCGCCAAGGATTTGGTCGTCGGCATCCCCGACAACATCACCACGCTGGACCCGGCCGACATCAACGACACCCTGTCGCAGTCGGCCAGCCGCACGATGATGCAGGGCCTGTTCGGCTTCGACAAGGACATGAAGCTGGTGCCGCTGCTGGCGGAAAGCTTCACGGTCAACGACACCGCCACCGAATACACCTACCACCTGCGCAAGGGCGTCACCTTCCATGACGGTTCGCCCTTCAATGCCCAGGCGGTGAAGACCAACTTCGACCGCCTGTCCAACCCGGCCAACCGGCTGAAGCGCCAGAGCCTGCTGGCGATGCTGGCCGAGACGGTGGTGGTCGACGACTACACCGTCACGCTGAAGCTGTCGCAGCCCTTCGGCGCGCTGAACAACAACCTCGCCCATCCCGGCGCCATGATCCACAGCCCGAAGGCGCTGGAGACCTATGGCAAGGAGATCGGCCGCCATCCGGTCGGCACCGGCCCCTACAAGTTCGTCAGCTGGGAAGCGGACACGCTGAAGGTCGAGAAGAACGACAAGTACTGGAAGCAGGGTCTGCCGAAGATCGACCACGTCACGCTGAAGAGCGTGCCGGAGAACGGCAGCCGCATCGCCATGCTCCAGACCAACGAGGCGCAGTTCATCTATCCGCTGCCGCCCGAAATGGTGAAGATGGTGGAAGCCAACACCCAGCTGGAGGTCATCGACGCCCCGTCGATCATCGCCCGCTATGTGGCGATGAACACCATGAAGAAGCCGTTCAACGACCCGCGCGTCCGTCAGGCGCTGAACTACGCCATCGACAAGAACGCCTACGCGAAGGTGGTCTATCGCGGCTATGCCGGCCCGCTGGATTCGGCGATCCCGTCCAAGCTGGGCTTCCATGTCACCCAGCCGAACCAGTACACCTACGACCTCGCCAAGGCGAAGGCTCTGCTGGCCGAAGCCGGCTATCCGAACGGCTTCGAGGCCGAGATGTTCGGCCGCAACAGCACCAACTTCATCCGCGGCATGCAGTTCGTCCAGCAGCAGCTGTCGCAGATCGGTGTCAAGCTGACCGTCACCCCGCTGGAAGCCGGCGTCGAGACCGCCCGCGTCTGGGGCGTCGAGAAGCCGGAGGATGCCACGGTGCAGATGCAGTATGGCGGCTGGTCGGCCTCGACCGGCGACGCCGACTGGGGCCTGCGTCCGCTGCTGTGGGGCAAGGGCTTCCCGCCGAAGTTCTTCAACGTCGCATATTATAAGAACGACACGGTCGATGCGGCCATCGAGACCGGCATCGGCACCGCCGATACCGCCAAGCGCGCCGAGGCCTATCGCGTCGCCCAGGAACAGATCTGGAAGGACGCGCCGTGGATCTTCCTCGGCGTCGAGAACCTGCTGGCCGGCAAGTCGAAGAAGCTGACCGGCTTCTACTACGTCGCCGACGGCGGTCTGCAGATGGAAGAGGCCGATCTGCAGTGAGTTTAAATGCCCTCTCTCCCCCGGGGAGAGGGAGGGGACCCGCCGCGTAGCGGTGGGGAGGGTGAGGGGGCCGGCGCGCTCGCGCGCCGCGAAGGGGCATACTGCCCCTTCGCCATCCCCTGGCACGGGCTAAGGCCCGTGCTGCCCCCTCACCCTAACCCTCTCCCCAGGGGGGAGAGGGAATTTCTTCTCGGCCTCCACCAGGACCTCTGCCCCATGCTGAAATATCTCGTCGGCCGTCTCGCCGGCATCCTGCCGGTTCTGCTGGTGATTTCCGTCTTCGTCTTCGGCTTCGTCCATCTGCTGCCGGGCGATCCCGCGCGGCTGGTCGCCGGGCCGGATGCGACGCAGCGGGACGTCGAACTGGTGCGCCAGGATCTCGGCCTCGATAAGCCGCTGTGGGTGCAGTATGGCCGCTTCCTCGGCAATGCGGTGCAGGGCGAGTTCGGGCGGTCGATGAAGTCCAAGCGGCCGGTGTCGCAGGAGATCGGCGAACGCTTCATGCCGACCCTCTATCTCACCGTCGTCGCGATGATCTGGGCGACGCTGGCCGGGCTGCTGATCGGCGTCGCGTCGGCGACCAAGCGCGGGCGCTGGCAGGACCATGTCGGCATGGTGGTGGCGGTGTCGGGCATCGCCTTCCCGTCCTTCTGGCTCGGCCTGCTGATGATCGACCTGTTCTCGGTCAAGCTCGGCTGGCTGCCGACCAGCGGTTATGGCACGTGGCAGCATTTCGTCATGCCGTCGCTGACGCTCGGCCTCGGCGTCGCCGCTGTGATGGCGCGCTTCACCCGCTCCGCCTTCATCGAGATCGCGCGCGAGGATTACGTCCGCACCGCGCGGGCCAAGGGCGTGCCGGCCCGGCTGGTGGTGTGGAAGCACACGTTGCGCAATGCGCTGATCCCGATCATCACCATGGTCGGCCTGCAGTTCGGCTTCCTGCTCGGCGGGTCGATCGTGGTGGAGACGGTGTTCTCCTGGCCGGGGCTGGGCCGGCTGCTGGTGGATAGCGTCAACTACCGCGACTACACCGTCATCCAGGCCGAGATCCTGCTGTTCTCGTTGGAGTTCATCATCATCAACCTGCTGGTCGACGTGCTGTACGCCCTCGCCAACCCCGAGATTCGCTACTCATGACCACGACAGACGCAACCGGCGTGGCCGCCGCAACTCATGAAGCCGTCCGTTCGCCGCTGCGCGAGTTCTGGCGCAAGTTCCGGCGCAACCGCACCGCCATGGCGGCCGGCATCTGTCTGCTGGCGCTGGCACTGGCCGCGGCGGCGGCGCCCTGGATCGCGCCGTTCGATCCGGCGGCCTTCGATTACGACCGCATCCTGGAAGGCCCGTCCATCGATCATTGGGCCGGCACCGACGCCTATGGCCGCGACATCTTCAGCCGCATCCTGTGGGGGGCGCGCATCTCGCTGTCGGTCGGGCTGCTGTCGGTGCTGCTGGGCGGGGCGGCCGGCGTCGCGCTTGGGCTGATCGCCGGCTTCCGCGGCGGCTGGATCGACAGCCTCATCATGCGCATCTGCGACGTGCTGCTGGCCTTCCCCGGCATCCTGCTCGCCATCGGCATCGTCGCCATCCTGGGGCCGGGTATCGAGAACGTCATCTATGCGGTGGCGATCTTCAGCGTGCCGGTCTTCGCCCGCCTCGTGCGCGGCAGCACGCTGTCGCTGAAGCGCGCGGTCTATGTCGACGCCGCCCGCGCCATCGGCGTGCGCGACCGGCTGCTGATGGTCCGCCACATCCTGCCGGGCACGTTGCCCAGCGTGATCGTCTATGTCTCCATGCGCATCGGCACCTCGATCCTGACGGCGGCGAGCCTGAGCTTCATTGGGCTCGGTGCCCAGCCGCCCAGCCCGGAATGGGGCGCCATGCTGGCCGACGGGCGCAGCTACATCGGCGTCGCCAGCCACGTCACCTTCTATCCCGGCCTCGCCATTTTTCTTACGGTGCTGGCCTTCAACCTGCTCGGCGACGGACTGCGCGATGCCCTCGACCCCAAACTGCGCTGACCGCAAGGGCAGGGCGCGGGCCTTTGGGCTGGCCTGCGGCCGGCTGACGCCGGGGCCGCGCAATGCCATCACCGACGTTCCGGGCGTGCGCGTCGGCCATGTCACGCTGGATGAGGGCGCCATCCAGACCGGTGTCACCGCCATCCTGCCCCATGCCGGCAACCTCTACCGCGACAAGCCGGTCGCGGCGGTCGACGTGCTGAACGGCTTCGGCAAGAGCGTCGGGCTGATGCAGGTGGAGGAACTCGGCGCGCTGGAAACGCCGATCCTGCTGACCAACACCCTGTCGGTCGGCACCGCGTCCACCGCGCTGGTCCGCCACGCCATCGCCGCCAATCCCGACATCGGCCGCACCACCGCCACCGTCAATCCGCTGGTGATGGAGTGCAACGACGGCCCACTGAACGACATCCAGGCGCTTGCGGTGACGGAGGCGCACGCCGCTGCCGCGCTCGCCGCCGCGCTGTCCGAGCCGGACGGGGCGGAGGTTGCGGTCGGGTCGGTCGGCGCCGGGCGCGGCATGTCCTGCTTCGGCTTCAAGGGCGGCATCGGCACCTCCTCGCGCCGCCTCAAGCTGGACGGCAAGCGCCATCACCTTGGCGTCCTGGTGCTGGCGAATTTCGGCCGGCCGGGGGAGCTGCGGCTGCCCGACGGCCGCCGCGTCGCTCCACCGGCGAAGGACGATGCGCCGGAGAAGGGCTCCGTCATCGTCATCGCCGCCACCGACGTTCCGCTCGACCACCGCCAGCTGCGCCGGGTGATCCGCCGCGCCGGAGTCGGACTGGCGCGGGTGGGGTCCTTCTGGGGCCATGGCAGCGGCGACATCGCGCTGGGCTTCACCACCGCCAACCGCATCGACCATGACGAGCGGGCCGACATCGTTGGCCTGCGCATGCTGAACGAACGCCGCATCGACAGCCTGTTCGAGGCGATGGCCGACGCGACGCAGGAGGCCGTTCTCGACGCGCTGGCCGCCGCCACGCCGGTGGTGGGCCGCGGCGGCGCCACCCGGCCCTGCCTGTCTGACCTGTTGACCTCCGGGAGCACGCCGTGAAGATCTACATCTCCGCCGACATCGAAGGGGTGGCCGGCGTCGTCTCCCAGCAGCAGGTGACGCAGGGCAACCCCGAGTACGAGCGCGCCCGCCGCCTGATGACCGCCGAGGTCAACGCCGCAATTGAAGGCGCGCTGGCTGGCGGGGCGAGCGAAATCCTGGTCAACGACAGCCACGGCCCGATGGTCAACCTGCTGCCGGACGAGCTGCACCCCGCCGCCGAGCTGATCCTCGGCCGGCCCAAGCCCATCGGCATGTTCGCCGGGCTGGAGCCGGACAGCGCCGGGGTGATGTGCGTCGGCTTCCACACCTCGGCGCGCCAATACGGCATCCTCGCCCACACCACCAACAGCTTCGCCTTCGGTCGAGTCCGGGTGAATGGGCTGGAGTTGGGGGAGGCTGGCAATTACGGCGCCTATGCCGGCGAGATCGGCGTGCCGGTGATCCTGCTGAGCGGCGACGACCGCTTCGCCGCCGAGATGGAACCGCTGTTCCCGGCGTCCGAGCGCGTGGTGGTCAAGCAGGCGCTCGGCCAGCGCGCCGCCCGCTCCGTGGCGCCGTCCGTCGCCCGCGACCGCATCCGCGCGGCGGCAACCCGCGCCGTGCGCGGGGCCGCGACCATCCCGCCCTTCCGCGTCCCGCCCCAGGACGAAGGCGCGCCCTATCGGTTGGAGATCGAGATGAACAGCCCGGCGCTGGCCGATCTGGCGTCGCTGATCCCGGTGTCCGAGCGCCTCGACCCCATCACCGTCCGCCTGCCGGCCGCCAGCATGGCCGCTGCGTTGGGCTGGATCAACACCCTGTCGGCCATGTCGGCCACCCTGCGCTGAGATCCGCACCCATGACCCTTTCCCACCCGCAGCCCTTCGCGCTGGCCATCCATGGCGGCGCCGGCACCATCAAGCGCAGCGCCCTGACGCCGGCCCTGACCGAGGGCTATCACGCCGGCCTGCGCCGGGCGCTCGCCGCCGGGCACGAGGTGCTGGCCGACGGCGGCAGCGCGCTCGACGCCGTCACCGCCGCCGTCATGGCGCTGGAGGACGAGCCGCTGTTCAACGCCGGCCGCGGCGCCGTCTTCACCGCCGAGGGTGTGCAGGAGATGGACGCCGCCATCATGGACGGCCGCGACCGCGCCGCCGGTGCGGTGGCCGGCCTGTTCGGCCCGCGCAATCCCATCCTGGCCGCCCGCGCGGTGATGGAGCACACGGAGCATGTCCTGCTGATCGGCGAGGGCGCGCTGGATCTCTGCCGCCGCCAGGGTCTGGCGATGGAGGAAGCCCCCTATTTCTTCACCCAACCGCGTTGGGATGCCCTGCAGGCCGAACTGGAGCGCCGCCGCTCCGGTGCGCCCGACGACGGGGATGAACAGCGCCGCCACGGCACGGTCGGCGCTGTCGCCCGCGACCGCGACGGCAACCTCGCCGCCGCGACCTCGACCGGCGGCATGACCGCCAAGGCCAAGGGCCGCGTCGGCGACAGCCCGGTGATCGGCGCCGGCACCTTCGCCGACAACATCACCTGCGCGGTCTCCGCCACCGGCCACGGCGAGCATTTCATCCGCCGCTGCGCCGCCCACGAGATCGACGCCCGCATGCGCTGGGCCGGCCAAAGCCTGGAGCGCGCCGCCGGCGACGTGGTGGACGAGCTGGGCGTGATCGGCGGCTCCGGCGGGCTGATCGCCATCGACCGCGACGGCCGGGTGGCGCTGCCCTTCAACTGCTCCGGCATGTATCGCGGCGTCATCGGGCCGGAGGGGTTGCCGATGACGGCGATCCACCGCGAGGAGTTCCGCATCGGCTGACCCTCCGACGGGAAGGCCTCCTCTCCCCCAAGGAAAGTCCCCTCTCCCCCCCGGGGAGAGGGTTAGGGTGAGGGGGACGCGTGGCGAGGATCCTCAAGCATCGTGCGCCTCCCGCTCTCCCGCCGATCCACCCTATGTATCCCCCTCACCCCGACCCTCTCCCCGGGGGGGAGAGGGGGATTTTGCCAAGTCGGCAGACACGTATCCTGATTTTCGACCGTGATCGTCCCGCACTGCCCCGTTTCCCCGGCTGGACAGGTGGGAGCCGGCTTGCGACGCTTCGGCTTGAACGGCAACGCCCCGGAACGGAGGATGACGGCATGCGTGCGATGGTGATTTCGCGGTTCGGCGGTCCCGACGTGTTCGAACTCCAGGATCGGCCGCGCCCGGTCGCGGCACCGGGCGAGCTGCTGGTGCGGGTGGTGGCGTCGGGCACAAACCCGGTGGACGCCAAGATCCGGCAGGCCGGCAGCTGGGCCGGCATCCCCTTCCCGGCGGTGCTCGGCTATGACGTGTCGGGCGTGGTGGAGGAGGTCGGCCCTGGTGTGACCGGCTTCAGGGCCGGCGACGAGGTGTTCTACACGCCGGAGATCTTCGGCAACCCCAACGGCAGCTATGCCGAATACACCGTCGCCGCCGCGTCCATCGTCGCGCACAAGCCGCCGGGCCTCAGCCATGTCGAGGCGGCGGGCATCCCGCTGGCCGGCGGCACGGCATGGGAGGCCATCGTCCGCCGTCTGGCGGTGCGGCCGGGCGAGACGGTGCTGATCCATGGCGGGGCCGGTGGCGTCGGCAGCTTCGCCATCCAGTTCGCCAAGGCGGCCGGCGCCCGCGTGCTCGCCACCGCCAGCAAGGCCAACCACGAGGCGATGCGCGACCTCGGCGCCGACGTGACGCTCGACTACCGCGACACCGACGTGATGGACCAGATCCTGCGCGAGGCGGGCGGGGCGGGGGTGGATGCCTCCTTCGACACTGCCGGCGGCAATGTGCCGATGAGCACGCTAGCGACCCGTCCCTTCGGCCGCATCGCCACCATCCTGCCGCCGACCGGCGACCTCGACGCGCTCTATGTGAAGAACCAGACCCTCTACGGCACCTTCCTGACCCGCGAGGGCGCCCGCCTGCGCGAGATGGCGCCGCTGTTCGAGCGCGGGCAGGCCAGGGTGATCGTCGATGCCGTCCTGCCGCTGGAACAGGTCGGCAAGGCGCATGAACGGCTCGATTCCGGCCACGGTCGCGGTAAGATCATCCTCCAAGTGGGCGCCTGACGCCCGCACGAGGCTTGCGTGGGGCTTTCGGGGGGCAGTCGTTGTGTATATCTGGCTGATCGGTCTGCACGTCGCCGCGGTGACGGTGTGGATCGCGGGCATGTCCGTCGCCGCCATCCTGATCAGCGCCCTGGACCCCACGACCGCCGCCGAGGAGGGACCGGCCCGCGTCCTGCGCGCGGCCTTGCGCTGGGACCGCCGCGTGACCTCCCCGGCGATGGGGCTCGCCTGGATTCTCGGGCCCACGCTGGTGGTGGTCGGCGGCTGGGGCTTCGAGCCGTGGCTGGTGGCGAAGGTCGCCATCGTCATCGCCCTGTCCGCCCTGCACGGCAAGCTCGCCGCCGGACTGCGCCGGCTGTCCGAACCGGCACCGGCTTCTGGTGTCCGCCCGGTTTCCCCGTTGCTGCGCTTTTCCCCGTTGGCGGTGATCGTCGGGGTCATCGCCATCGTCACACTGGTGGTGGTGAAGCCCTATTGAACACGGTATGGTGTCGAACCGGGAGGATTCCAGCGCGAAAGGACAAGCCATGGCCGTCGCCAAGACCACGATCTGCCTCTGGTACGACAAGGACGCCGAGTCCGCAGCCCGCTTCTACGCCGAGACCTTCCCCGACAGCGCCGTGCACGCCGTCCACCGCGCCCCCGCCGACTACCCGTCCGGCAAGGCGGGCGACGTCCTGACGGTCGAGTTCACCGTCGCCGGCATCCCCTGCCTCAGCCTGAATGGCGGCCCGGCCTTCAAGCACAGCGAGGCCTTCTCGTTCCAGATCGCCACCGACGACCAGGAAGAGACCGACCGCTATTGGACCGCCATCGTCGGCAACGGCGGCCAGGAGAGCGCCTGCGGCTGGTGCAAGGACCGCTGGGGCATTTCCTGGCAGATCACGCCCCGCGTGCTGACCGATGCGCTGGCGGCGGGTGGCGAGGAGGCCAAGCGGGCGTTCGAGGCGATGATGGGGATGACGAAGATCGACGTGGCGGCGATCGAGGCGGCGCGGCGGGGGTGAGGGAGAGTCATGGAGGCGCGGCGAAAGTGTGTGTCGGCTTAGCCCAAAGCCGCCATTCAAGCTGGCGGCGCACCCGCTACGAATTGGCCTGCAATCAGTTGTTGAGTCCGTTCAATAGTTCAGTAAGGGCCTTGTCGTAATCATCCTTCGAGCCAGGGCCCTCAGAATGGAAACCGCCACTGATCGCAGTTGCGATTGCGGCACCATGGGTGAAATCGACGAGTATGTTTACCCAAATTTTGGTTCTCTGCGGCGACAATCCAGCTTCGACCAAAAGTTCGCTAATCTCTTTGGTTATTCGTTGCGCCTGTTCCGGAAAGACCGTGGGTCGGCTGAAGATGAGCAGGGTGAGGCCGGGATGGTTCAGCACTTGGCCATGATAGGCCCGCAAGAGGGCTTCGATCCGGCTCCGGGGGGCGCCTGATGCTGGTGCTGAGACGTCACGGTAGACCCGTTCCGACATGGCACCGATCAAACCGTCACGATCACCGAAATGGTGGTATATCGTCATAGGATTGATCTGGAGCCGTTCAGCCAATGTACGCATGGTGAACGCATCGACCCCATTGGTATCAACCAAGTCTAGTGCGGCTGACAGCATGTCGTCACGCGAGACGGCTGCCTTGTTGTGGGGCGGACGTCCCCGTGGGCGCGTCATGGTGCGATCCGGTAGCGTGACTGGACGAGACCGGAAGCGAAACTGCGGGTCTCTTCATGGATGAGCGCAATATCGGAAGGGATCGCGCCAAACAGGCTGCGCCCCTGTCCAAGCAGCACCGGGACGCGAGTGATTACCATGTCTGTAATCAGTCCTTCGCGCAAGAATGATTGAATGATTAAGCCGCCATCTACATAGACACGGCGATTTCCCGCAGCCTCGAGCATTGCCATCGCTTGCTTTGGAGATTTGTCGGAGAACTGGACCTTTTCCGCCATGTCCTCTGGAACCTGCTGGCCCTTAAGTGAGCCCGACATGACCACAACCGGACGTGTGTAGGGCCAGGGCCTTATATTCTGAATGCTCTCATAGGTGCCGCGTCCCATGAGGATGACATCGATATTATCGATGAAGGCGTCATAGCCATGATCCTCGGAAGGGTCGTCCCTTTCCAGTAGCCAGCCGATGTCCCCGTTATTGCGTGCAATGAATCCATCAAGACTGGTCGCGATGAAGACATGACCGCTGATCATTCTCGACCCCCTTATTTATACGTCGTATAAATAATTAGAGATGGACGTCGTTTGCGTCAAGCTGCGTCGCATCGGAGCCGGAGGTGAAGGGCAACTCCTGGCGCAAAACGGACTCTCACCCCCACATCATCCCGAATGCACGCCACCGAGTGCCCCGGCGCCACCTCTCGCAGGGTCCGTGCCTGAGGATCAGGCGATAGCTTTCGCCCACCGACGATGCGACGCGTTCGCTCGACAGTGCCGTGCCGCCGCAATCCAGAACGGCGCGATCTTGCGGTCCGCCTCCTGTTTGCTGGGGCTCTACCCAGACCGACAAGGAGTCCTCCATGCCCAGCACCCCCGATCCCCGCCCCGAGTCCACCAACGACCGCACCGAAGACCGCACCTCCGGTCAGGCCCAGGTGCCGAAGCCGCCCTCACGCGCGGAGGTCGAGGAGATCAGCCGCTCGCAGGAGTATCTGACCGACGATTGGACCGGCGACGGCGGAAAGCCGGAAGGGTCCGGGCGCTCTCCGGCGTAACAGGCACGGGGACGGACCCTTCCCGGACCCGAACGGCGTACATCCTCCGCCCTCAGGCTTAAGCTGTCTGAGAAGTGGACGAATCAGGGAACTTGCCGTCCGCCCTCCTGTCGAAGGAAGTCCCCCTTCCGACGACGGAGAGACCGGGATGCGCAATCTCCTTCCAGCCCTGATGCTCGCGACCGTCCTGCTGCCGGCCGGTGCCGGTGCGCAGGTCATCGATGCCGGCGACGCCGTCTGCCGGCCGGGCGACAGCGGGTGCGCCCGGTTCGTCGGTGATGTGAAGGGGGGCATGCCGAAGCGGGGTGGCGCCAAGCAGCCGGTCGTCATCGGCACGTCGGTCTACATGCTGACGCCCTGGCAGGCCGAACGGGAGCGCCGCTGTCTCGCGCTGGCCGGCTGGGCCGAGGCGAGGGGGGAGGGGGCCGACGCCATGGCGGCCGTGATGTGGGTGGTCGCCAACCGCGCCGCCTCGGCCGACCAGCCGTCGCTGCCCTGCCGGGTCGTCGTCGCCGCAGGCCAGTTCGAACCCTTCGCGGTGCCGCCGGTCGAGCCGAAGACGCGGGAGAAGCACGGCAAAACGGCAAAGCAGCGGGCCACACAGCGGGAGAAGGCCGCCGAACAGGCGAAACTCGCCGCCGATCCGCGTGTGGAGGCGCGGCGCATCCTGGCGGAGATCCGCCGGCAGGCCCATGTCATCCGGGCGGGCGGCATGCCGTCCTGGCCGAAACCCCGCCTCACCGCCGATCAGGAGGCGCTGCACGTCGCGCGGGGGCTGGCCTGGTATCTCAACGACGACGACATGCCCGATCCCACCGCCCGCGCCTCGCTGTTCTACAGCCCGCCGGCGCAGGCGGCGCTCCGCCGCCAGAAACCGGACTGGGCGGAGGCGCGGCTGCACACCACCTCCATCGGCGGCCATGCCTTCTACCGCTATCCGACGCCGCCTGCCGAGACGGCCCCCACCAAGCTCGCCGATCCGATCGGCACGCTGGTGGCGGAAATCAGCGAATAGGCGGCGGGGCGTGAGATTCGGGAAAGGCGGATGAGCGGCTAGGAGTACGTCATCTCGTCTCAAAGACGAGGGAATGTCTGTTAACCGCCTGAAATTGCGGATAGTTGATCCGTATTTTCCATCAGGCGGAAAGCCGGGTCGTGAATTGCTGCAGATCAATCGTACCCGTCTGTCGATCCCCTAGGCTGTTCTTGTCGAACGACATGACGGCCAACGACTTCGAAGGGGAGAGAAACGATGAAGGCAGTCGATCTTATGACGCCGCGGGTCATCACCATCGGTCCCGATGCGACCGTCGCCGATGCCGCCCGCAAGATGCTGGAGAACAACATCAGCGGCATGCCCGTGGTCGATGCGGCCGGCAAGGTGGTGGGGATCATCAGCGAAGGCGATCTGCTGCGCCGTGTGGAACTGGGGACGGAGCGTCATCGCTCCTGGTGGCTCAGCATGGTGTCCGGCGGCACCCTGCCGACGGAGGACTTCATCAAGTCCCATGCCCGCAAGGTCGCGGACGTGATGACCAACCACGTCACCACGGTGGACGAGAACGCCACGCCGGAGGACGTCGTGCGGCTGATGGAGACCCGACGGATCAAGCGCGTGCCGGTGGTGCGCCAGGGCGCCCTGGTCGGCATCGTCAGCCGCGCCAACCTGCTGCGCGCGCTGGCCAGCGTCGCGCCGGATACCCCGGCCGCCGCCCCCGACGACCGCGCGCTGAAGGAGCGGGTGGCCGCCGCCGTCAGAGAGGTTTCCTGGGACTCGCGCTCGCACGACGCCATCGTCGTCCGCAACGGGGTGGTCCAGCTCTGGGGCTTTGCCAGCAGCGGATCTCAGCGCGACGCCGTGCGCGTCGCGGCGGAAAGCGTCCCCGGCGTCAAGGCGGTGGAGAACAACATCCAGGTCGTCGACGCGGCGGAAAGCGGCGCCTGGGGGCTGTGATCAGGATGCCGGGGCGGGTTTCCGGCGTTCAGATCCGCCCCGGCAGCCTCGCCCCGACCAGATGGGTCGCCTGTGCGCCATACTCATAGACGGCTTCCCGCATGGCGCGGCCCGACACCGTCCCGGTGGGCGTGTTGGGCAGTGGCATCTCCGCATCCGGCAGCTTGCCGGTGACGTGCTCGGCCAGGCAGCGGCCGAGCACGGTGCCGGGGGCGATGCCGCGGCCGTTGTATCCGCTGAAGGCGATGACGTTGCGGTCCAGCCGGTGGAAGCGGGGCAGGTTGTCGCTGGTCATGCCTATCTGACCGTACCATTCCGCCTCGAACCGCACGGGGCCGAGCTGCGGGAAAAGGGCCGCCAGCGACCGCTGCGCCCAGGCCCGATGCACCGCCGTCCCGGTCCCGCGCAGCGCGCCGACGCTGCCGAACACCAGCCGGCCCTGCCGGTCGAAGCGGTAGGAACTCAGCACCGACTTGGTGTCCCACACCCCCTGGCGTTCCGGCAGGATGGCCCGCTGCATGGCGTCGGACAGCGGCTCCGTCGCCAGATTGAAATAGGGCAGGTGGACCTGTTCGGTGCGCAGTTGCTGCCAGGGGCCGATGCTGTAGGCGTCGGTGGCGACCAGCACCCAATCGGCGGTGACCGACCCGTTCGGCGTCTTCACCTCCCACTTCGACCCGGTCTGTCCCGCCGACTGCACCGGGCTGCCGGTGAAGATGCGGGCACCCGCCGCAATCGCCGCCGTCGCCAGTCCGCGCGCATAGGCCAGCGGCTGGATGGTGCCGGCGCGGCGATCCAGCAGCGAACCGGTGTAGGCCGTGGTGCCGACCTTCTCAGCGGTTTCCCTCGCGTCCAGCAGGCGGACGGGGGCACCGCGCTTCTGCCAGATCGCCGCCCGCTGTTCCAGTTCGCGCAGGCCCGCCTCGCCGACGCCGCAATGGAGCGTGCCGGCGCGCTCGTCCTCGCAGGCGATGCCGTGCTTGGTGATGAGCTCGAAGACATACCGGGGGGCATTGCCCAGCAGATCGATCAACCGCTCGCCATAGACCGGCCCCAGGGTGCTGACCAGCTGGTCCGGCATCACCCACATGCCAGCATTGACCAGCCCGACATTGCGGCCGGCGCCGCCGAAGCCGATCTCCACCGCCTCCACCACCACGGCGTCGACGCCGCTTTCGGCCAGATGCAGCGCGGCGGACAGGCCGGTGTAGCCGGCGCCGACGATCACCACGTCGGCCCGGACGCTGCCGGCCAGCGGTGCGGTCGGCGGTGCCGCCGGTGCGGTGCGTTCCCAAAGCCCGTGCGACCGCGGATCGTTCTGCATCCCCTGTGGTCCTTTTCGCGTCTGTTGCTTTTGCTTTTGTACGCCCGTCATTCCCGGCTGGAAACACTGTCCCCACCGCATCCATGGGCGGAACGGGCCGCCGCAGCCCCTGGATGGTTGGGAAGATTGACTTGCCTACCTCCTTCGGCCAAGTGATGTTTGCTCAACCAGTCATTCTTCCCAGGAATGAGATGCAGAGCCCCCGCCGCTTCCTTCCCTCCCTGGCCCTGCTCTCGGCGTTCGAGGCGGCGGCGCGTACCGGCAGCATCACCGCGGCCGCCAAGGAACTCTCCCTGACCCAGAGCGCGGTCAGCCGTCAGATCAAGGCGCTGGAGGAATTGCTGGAGGTCGAGCTGTTCCACCGTGAACGGCAGACCATCCGCCTGACCGCCGGCGGCGAATATTACGTGCGCGAGGTCCGCGACGCGCTGCGCAAGATCAGCACCGCGTCGCTGAACCTGCGCGCCAACCCCTTCGGCGGCACGCTCAGCATCGCCATCCTGCCGACCTTCGGCACGCGCTGGCTGGCGCCGCGTTTGCCGAACTTCCTGGCCGACAATCCCGGCATCACCATCAATCTGGTGACGCGGATGGCGCCCTTCGATTTCCGGCTGGACCCGGCGGATGCGGCGATCCATTTCGGCCGTCCCGACTGGCCGGGCGGGGAGATGGCGCTGCTGCGCCGGGAGACCGTCATCCCCGCCTGCAGCCGGGGCTTGCGCGACCGCTTCGACTTCCGCCAGCCGGCCGACCTGCGGCTCGCCCCGCTTCTGCATCTGACCAGCCGCCCCGATGCGTGGGAGCGCTGGCTGACCCTGCACCGCACCCCCGCCGACGGCGTGCACGGCATGCTGTTCGACCAGTTCGCCACGGCGTCCCAGGCGGCCATCGCCGGGCTGGGCGTCGCCCTGCTGCCGCTGTTCCTGATCGAGGAGGAGTTGCGCTCGGGACAGCTGGTCCCGGCGCTCGACCTGCCGATGGAGAGCGAGAACGCCTATTACGTCGTCTGGCCGGCGGAGCGGGCGGGCTATCCGCCGCTCGCCGCCTTCCGCGACTGGATCCTGGCGGAGACGGCGGACTGCCGCGACCCTGCAGGGTCATGAGCTTTGGTCATGAAGTCGGGAAAAACAATCGCAATCCAGCGCGGCAGATCGTTGCTATAGCAGCGGCTTGGAAGGGACCGCACAGGTCCGGCAAGCCAACGCGAGCGAGATTTGGAATGAGCGTCCAGACGATTACCCGTGCCGTTGCCATCAGCCCCAATGCGATCCGCACCCTGTTCTCGACCGCCATGTCGGAGATGTATCGGACGGAGGTTCCGGCCTATCAGACGCTCGTCGAGCTGGTGGAGGAGGTGAACGCGGCGGTGCTGGCCGCCGACCCGGCCGAACGCCACCGGCTGGAGGCCGCCGGCGGGCTTGCCCGCATTTCGGAGGAGCGCCACGGTGCCATCCGCCTCGGCACCGCGCAGGAGCTGTCGACCATGCGCCGGCTGTTCGCGGTGATGGGCATGCATCCGGTCGGCTATTACGACCTGTCGGAGGCCGGCGTCCCCGTCCATTCCACCGCCTTCCGCCCGGTGGACGGGGAGGCGCTGAACCGCAACCCCTTCCGGGTCTTCACCTCGCTGCTGCGGCTCGACCTGATCGCCGACGCCGATCTGCGGCGGGAGGCGGAGCGGGTGCTGGCCGCCCGCAGCATCTTCACTCCCGGCTGCCTCGCCCTGATCGAAAAGGCGGAGGCCGAGGGTGGGCTTGACGAGGAGGATGCCGACCGCTTCGTTGCGGAGGCGCTGGAGACCTTCCGCTGGCACAGCCGGGCCAACGTTCCGCTGGACCTGTACAACCGCCTGCACGACGCCCACCGGCTGATCGCCGACGTGGTGTCCTTCAAGGGGCCGCACATCAACCACCTGACTCCGCGCACGCTGGACATCGACGCGGTCCAGCGGATGATGCCGGAAAAGGGCATCGCGCCCAAGGCGGTGGTGGAAGGCCCGCCGACCCGCCGCTGCCCGATCCTGCTGCGCCAGACCTCCTTCAAGGCGCTGAGCGAGCCAGTCGATTTCCGGGCCAGTGACAATGACGGTGACGGTTGGCGGTCGGGTGTCCACACCGCCCGCTTCGGCGAGATCGAACAGCGCGGCATCGCACTGACGCCGAAGGGACGGGCGCTGTACGACACGCTGCTGCAGGACTCCCGCCGCCTCGTCGCTCCGGCCGCTGACGGCTCCAACGCCGCGCAGTATATGGCGGCGCTGCAGGAGGTGTTCGCGCCCTTCCCCGACAGCTGGGATGAAATCCGCCGCGAGGGGCTCGGCTACTTCGCCTATTCGCTGACCGAGGCCGGCCGCCGCAACCCGCCGGCGCCGGGTGCCGACCTTGAAACGTTGATCGAAAGCGGCCTCGTCCGCTTCGACCCGGTGGTCTACGAGGATTTCCTGCCGGTCAGCGCCGCCGGAATCTTCCAGTCCAACCTGGGCGATGATGCGCAGCAGGACTTCACCGCCAGCCCGAACCAGCAGCGCTTCGAAGCGGATCTCGGCGCCGCGGTGCTGAACCCGTTCGACCTTTATGCGGAGGTCGAACGGGCCTCCATCGCCGCCTGCGTCGCGGCGAAGTAGGTCAAGCGGACATGGCGGCGGGGCGGAAGGCGCCCGCCGCCAGCCAGTCCTCGAACGCCGTCGGCGCCAGCGGCCGGGAAATCAGGTAGCCCTGGCCGAAATCGCAGCCGTGCAGGCGCAGCCAGTCGTAAGCCTCGTCGGTTTCCACCCCCTCGGCGATGACGAGATATCCCAGGTCATGGGCAAGCTCGATGGTCGAGCGGACCATGATCTGGTCGCTGCGCTCGGCGGCGATGGCGCGGATGAAGCGCTGGTCGATCTTCACCGCCGTCGCCGGAATGTCCTTCAGATAGGACAGGGCGCTCTGCCCCGTGCCGAAATCGTCGATCTCCACCGCGATGCCCAGGTGGCGCAGCCGGCGGAGCTGGCGGTCGACCTCCGCCCGATCGGTCATCAGGGCGCTTTCCGTCACCTCGAAATCGATCCAGTCCGCCCGCACCCCGTGGCGGTCCAGCATCGCCGCCACCCGGTCGGCGAAATCGCCGGTGCCGAGATCCAGCATCGAGATGTTGATCGACACCGGCAGGGCGATGCCGCGCCGACGCCAGTGCGCGACCTGCGCCAGCACCGCCGCGATCACCCATTCGGTCAGCGGCCGCACCAGCGCCGTGCGTTCGGCCAGCGGCACGAATTCGGCCGGTGAGATCGGCCCCAGTTCCGGATGGGTCCAGCGCAGCAGCGCTTCCGCGCCGATGCAGCGGTCGGTGCGCAGGTCGACCTTGGGCTGGTAGGCGATGTGCAGCTGATCCCGCGCGCCCATCGCCTCGGTCAGGCTGCGCAGCAGCAGGAAGGCACGATGGGCGGCGCGGTCCTGTTCCTCGTCATAGGCGCACCAGGGCTTTTGCTCCTCCAGCGACTGGTGGGCGGCACTGGTGGCCGCGCGCAGCAACTCGACGCCTCCCGGCGGACTGTCCGACCGGTGGACGAAGCCGATGCCGGTGGATGTGGCGATCGGCACGCCCTGATATTTGAAGGGGCTGCGAATGGCGGTGCTGACGCGGTGGAGCGTGGAAACAAGCTCGCCGTCCGCCGCGCCGTGGCCCTGCAGGATGAAGGCGAAGCGGGCCGGCGAGACATGGTAGAGCCGCGTCCGCTCCGGCAGGCAGGCGAGGATGCGGCGGGCGCAATCCACCTCGAACGCATCGGCGCAGACCTGCCCCAGCACGCGGGTCAGCTCGGCATATTGCTGGGATGCCGCGGTGTCGATCACCACCGCCGTTTCCGCGGACTCCGCCGGTTCGGCCGTCATGGCATCGACATCGGCGAGGAAGCGGAAGCGGTTCGACAGCGCGGTAACGGGATGCAGATAGCCGACCGCGCGCCGCGCCTCGATATGCGCCATCGTCATCGCCGACAGGTCGCGCAGCGCCTCCTCCTCCTCCGGAGTCAGGGCCGCGCGCGGCTGGTCATCGATCACGCAGATGGTGCCCAGCGCCAGCCCGTCGGTCGTCCGCAACGGCGCCCCGGCATAGAAGCGGATGTTGGGATCGCCGGTGACCAGCGGGTTGTCGGCGAACCGCTCGTCCTGCCGGGCGTCGGCGACCACCAGCAGGGCGTCGGATTCCAGCGCATGGGCGCAGAAGGCGTGGTCGCGCGGCGTCTCCTGCACCGGCAGCCCGATCCGCGACTTGAACCATTGCCGGTCGCGGTCCACCAGCGAGATCAGCGCAACCGGCACCTTCAGCAGCTTGGCCGCCAGCCGGGTGATCTGGTCGAAGGCAGGTTCCGCCGGTGTGTCGAGCAACTCGTACCGCTGCAACGCCACGAGGCGGTCGTCCTCGCGGGCCGGGATCGGCGGCAAGGCCGACGCGGGCATCATGGGGATGGTCATCCTGTTCCCGGCAATATCGTCTTCAACAAAGTCCGGCACCGATCCTGCCGTCAAATCCGTCAATGAGCCAGTGAGAATGGTGCAGCGCAGCATAAAAACAACCCGTCGTCCTCAACTACGCCGATTTTCGCTCTGCAATTTTTCGTCCCGGCGCCGCTCGATGGCGGCCAGCGCCGTCACCGTCAACTGGGCCAGCACCATGCGGTCCACCGTGCCGAAGCTGCGCGGCACCGTATCGATCAGGCAGACGGAGCCGAGCGCCAGCCCCTCCCGGTTGATGATCGGCGCGCCGGCATAGAAGCGGATGTGCGGTTCCCCCAGCACCAGAGGATTGTTCTGGAAACGCGGGTCGCAGGCGGCATCCTCCACCACCATCGGCAGGCTCTGGCGGATGGTGAAGCGGCAGAAGGCGATGTCGCGCGAGGTTTCCTGCACGGCAAGGCCGCGGCGCGCCTTGAACCACTGGCGGTCGGCATCCAGCAGCGACACCAGCGCGATGGGCACGTGGAAATGGTCGCAGGCCCAGCAGACCAGATCGTCGAAGGCCGGCTCCGGTTCGCTGTCCAGCAGTCCCGTGCGCCGCAGTGCATCCAGCCTTGCCGCCTCGTCATCGATGGGGACCGCGCCGCGCGGGATGATGCTTGGAGAAACCTCCCGGGCGGTGCCGCTCGCGCCGGTCTCCGTCAGAAATGTCATGGGCTGGGGCTCCGCAGTGCGATGGATAGGGCTGCGTTCCTTCTACGTTTGGGCGCAGTTTTGGATTTGCGGATTTGGAATTATTTGCTGCCGCGTAGCGGGACGACCGCCCCCATCCTTGCCTGCGGGCAGTCCGCGCTATTCCCCCACCGGCGGGGACAGCGTCCCATCGGCCGCCTCTTCCGCCGTCTTGGGCATCCGCCGGCTCATGCCGCGCAGGACCGCGGCGACGCCCAGCGCCAGCAGCGCCATCGCCCCCACCAGATTGGTCTGGATCGCCCCGCCATAGACATAGCTGGTGAGGTACAGCGCCGCGATGCCGACCGTCATGGCGGTGACCGGCACGCCGAAGCGCAGGAACGAGACGAACGGCATGTGGTGCCCGTCCTTTTCCAGCAGCCCGACGGTGGTGACGTTGGCGCTGGCGCCGATCAGCGTGCCGTTGCCGCCCAGGCAGGCGCCGAGCGCCAGCGACCACCACAGCACGTTGGTGGTCATCTGCAGTTCCGCACCGCCCAGCCCGGCCGCCGTGAACTCCGTGGCGAAGGAGGCAGCCAGGACCCGCACGATGGCGGCGGCGGCGATGGTGTAGGGGATGTTGTCGACCACCGCCGACACCACCGCGCTGAACACCAGGATCAGCAGGGCCGCGGTCAGCAGCTTCGCCTGCAGCCCCATGCCGAAGCCGACGGAGACCGCCTGCACCAGATCCTGCAGCTTCGCCGCAGCGGCAGCGATCAGGCCGGTATGCTCGGCCGAGCTGATGGCCATGAACAGGAAGATGAAGAAGCCTAGCGTCAGCCACTCGATCCCATGTTCGAAGCCATGGGTGAACAGATGCTCCGCCTTCTTGGCCCCCAGCGGGCCGCGCAGGATGATGTGCCGACCGGCCATGGTCAGCACCGCCCCGGTGAAGGCGACGACGCCGACCGGCAGATGGGTGATGCTGTGGGTGAAGAAGCCGAGGAAGGTCAGCCCGACCACGCCCAGGGTCCAGGACAGCACCTTCGGATCCTGCAGTTCCACCGTTTCGGCGTCGCCCTCGCTCTCGGCATGGGCGCCGGCCAGATCCTTGCGGTACCAGAAGGCGCTGAAGGCGCAGAGCGCGACGATCATGAAGATCACCGGCACGGTCAGGAAATAGATGAAGTCCATGAAGGGCAGGCCGGCCGCCACGCCGACGATGACGTTGGGCGGGTCGCCGATCAGCGTCGCCGTGCCGCCGATGTTGGCGGCCATCACCATCGGCATCGCCAACGCCCACACCGACACCCGCAGGCTGCGCGCCGCCTTCGACACCACCGGCGCCATGAACAGCACGGTGGTGACGTTGTCGGCGAAGGCCGACAGCACCGCCGTCGCCACAATGACCGTGTTCGCCAGCAGCTTCGCCCGGCCGCGCGCCCAGGCAACCATGCGGGCGTTCAGCCAGTCGAAGACGCGCGTGCCGATCAGGACCGACACGATCGCCATCATGCTGCCCAGCAGGAAGATGACGTTCCAGTCGACCGCGCGCACTGCCGTGTCGAAATCCATGATGTGCAGCGGCGTCGCCGCCGAGACCATCAGCATCACGGCGACGATGGCGCCGGCCGCCAGCGTCTTGTGGAAGGTCTCGGCGATCAGCGTGGCGAACAGCGCCGCCAGCAGCAGCCCGACGGCGATCTGGGCGCCGCCGTCCGTCGAATAGGCGAAGTGACCGGTATCGGCCAGGACGGCGGTCGGTGCCAACAGATTCACGGTTGCGGCGACCGTCGCGGCTGTGGAGGCCATGAGCTTGACGATGGGCCTCATGGTCGGCTCCCCGGTTCTTGAGTCACGGCGCCCCCGGTTCAGCGGCAGTTCAACGGCAGTTCGATGGCAACTCCCGCCGGCGTCGCTTCCGTGTTCGTTACTCGACTATACTAATATATTAAAGTGGGTCGACAACATGGTAACCGAGCCCGGAGACCTTGGCGCCAAAATGTCGCATGTCATGCGGAAATATGGACTCAGCCATGACGGCAGACGGTCATGGTGGAGGGGAGTTAAAACTGTGTGGGGATCGCCAGGATATCGCCAACCATCATCGGAGTTTACTTGGCGACTACCGTGGTGACTCCAGGATGATTGCGGATGGCCACTTTCCTCTACCCCAACAACGGAGCGGACGCCCTGATGTGATTGTCCGCCGATGACATGGCCGGTTTGCAGTCGTGCCGGTCAGCTTTCTGCCGTGTTGGTGCAACGCAATGGGGGGCTGACGTGTTTCGCGCTGGGGAGCCGTGCCGCTCCCGCGCGACAACGACCGGGCCTTTACCGATCGCCCGGCATTTCGGTCAGGAGCGTCACAGCATGCCGGACGACCAGCAGCACAGGGACGTCGTCACACTTGCGGATCAGGATGCCGGCCGCAGCGAACGCGGACAGCCGGCCGCCGAAGCCGGCCGCAAGAAGCCCGGATTCATCCGGCGCCATCCGCTGGCCATCATCGTCAGGCTGGTGGTCGTCGCCTTGCTGGCGGTGGCCGGCTACATCTATTGGCAGCGCAACATCCATCCCTATGAATCGACCGACGACGCCTTTATCGACACCCGCCAGTTCCCGATCGCGCCCAAGGTGTCCGGCTATGTGGCGGAGGTGGCGGTCGGCGACAACCAGCATGTGAAGGCCGGCGACCTGCTGTTCCGCATCGATCCGCGCGATTATCAGACCGCGCTGGAGCAGGCGCAGGCGCAGATCGACTCCGCCCAAGCCGCGATCACCGGCTATGACGCCCAGATCGCCGCCCAGCGCGCCCAGATCGATCAGGCCAGGGCGGAGGTCGCACAGGCGGAGGCGGCGGTCGGCTTCGCCAAGGAGGATGCGGCGCGCTACCGCGACCTGCAGTCCCGCGGCGCCGGAACAGTGCAGCAGGCGCAGCAATCGACCGCCAACCTGCAGGAACAGCAGGCCAAGCTGACCAGCGCCAACGCCGCGGTGATCGCCGCCGAACGGCAGGTCGGCGCGCTCCAGGCCCAGCGCACCAGCGCCGAGGCCGATCTGGCGCGCGCCAGGGCGCAGCTGGCCCAGGCGAAGCTGAACCTGTCCTACACCACCATCACCGCGGCGCAGCCGGGCCGGGTGGTGCAGCTGAGCGGGGCGGTCGGGCAGTTCGCGCAGGCCGGCCAGAGCCTCGCCATCTTCGTGCCCGACGACATCTGGGTCACCGCCAACTTCAAGGAAACCCAGATCACCGACATGCGGCCGGGTCAGCCGGTGAACATCCGCATCGACGCCTATCCCGATCAAAAGGTCACCGGCCATGTCGACAGCGTGCAGCCCGGCTCCGGCACCGCCTTCTCGCTGCTGCCGGCCCAGAACGCGACGGGCAACTATGTGAAGGTGGTGCAGCGCATCCCCGTGAAGATCGTCGTCGACCAATGGCCGGACGGCGTGTCGATCGGCCCCGGCATGTCGGTGGTGCCGCGGGTGACGGTGCGATGAGCGCCGCGGCGGAAGGCGCCAACGCCGGCGGCTTCGATGCGTCGCAGAGTGCCGCCGGCGGCCGCAATCCCTGGATGATCGCCGTGGTGGTCTCCATCGCCACCTTCATGGAGGTGCTGGACACCACCATCGCCAACGTTGCCCTGCGCTACATCTCCGGCACGCTGGCGGTCAGCGCCGACGAGGCGTCGTGGGTCGTCACCTCCTACCTCGTGGCGAACGCCATCGTGCTGACGGCCAGCAGCTTCATCGCCAAGCGCTATGGCCGCAAGCGCTTCTACCTGACCTGCCTGGGGCTGTTCACCGCCAGCTCGATCGCCTGCGGCTTCGCTTGGAATCTGGAATCGCTGCTGCTGTTCCGGGTGCTCCAGGGCTTCGCCGGCGGCGGCATGGTGCCGATCTCGCAGTCGATCCTGGCCGACAGCTTCCCGCCGGCCAAGCGCGGGCAGGCTTTCGCCATCTTCGGCATCGCCGTGGTGGTGGCGCCGGTGGTCGGGCCGACGCTGGGCGGCTGGCTGTCGGACAATCTGTCCTGGCACTGGTGCTTCCTGATCAACGGACCGGTCGGGCTGTTCGCCTTCGCGCTCGTCAGCTTTTTGGTTCAGGAGCCGAAATCCGCCATCGAGGAGCGCCAGCGGATGAAGCGGCAGGGCATCCGCATGGATGTGGTCGGCTTCCTGCTGGTGGCGACCTTCCTCGGCTCGCTGGAGGTGATCCTCGACCGCGGCCAGACCGACGACTGGTTCGCGTCCGGCTTCATCATTATCTTCACCGTCATCTGCATCGCCGCCTTCTGCCTGATGATCCCGTGGGAGATGACGCGGGAGAACCCGATGCTCGACCTGCGGATGGTGGCGACGCGGCAGTTCGGGTCCTGCTTCCTGGTGATGCTGGCGACCGGCGCCATCCTGATCGCGACCACCCAGTTCCTGCCGGAGCTGCTGCAGGCCTATTACGGCTTCACCGCCACGTGGGCCGGCCTCGCCCTGTCGCCGGGCGGCATGGTGACCATGGTGATGATGATCGTCGTCGGCCGGCTGTCCGGACGCATCCAGCCGAAATACCTGATCGCCACCGGCGCCACCATCGTCGCGCTGGCGATGTGGGACCTGACGCGGCTGAACCCGGAGTCGACCTTCTGGTTCTTCGCGTGGTCGCGCATCTATATCGGCATCGGGCTGCCGCTGATCTTCATTCCGATCACCACGGCGTCCTATGACGGCATCCCGCGCGACAAGACCGATCAGGCCTCCGCCCTCATCAATGTCGCGCGCAATGTCGGCGGCTCCATCGGCGTGTCGATCGCCCAGAATGTGCTGGCCATGCGCGAGCAGTTCCACCACAGCCGGCTGGTCGAGACCATCGTCCCCTCCAACCCGGCCTATCAGCGCACCCTTGAACAGGCGACGACCTATTTCTCCTCCGCCGGCGGACAGGCGGGGGCGCGGGACCGGGCCATCGCCTATATCGGGCAGCAGGTGCAGATGCAGACCGCCTATTGGGCCTACATCGACGTGTTCTTCGCCCTGATGCTGATCTCCGCCTCGGCCGTGCCGCTGGCCCTGATCCTGCGGCGGGTGAAGCACTGAAGACCGGCGGGACTCACGCCCCGGCCTGTCCTTCGTACCAAGGCTTGGATGCCTTGACGATGCGCACCACCGACAGCATTACCGGCACTTCGACCAGCACGCCGACCACGGTGGCGAGCGCGGCGCCGGAGCCGAGCCCGAACAGGCTGATGGCGGCGGCGACCGCCAGTTCGAAGAAGTTGGAGGCGCCGATCAGCGCCGCCGGCGCCGCCACGCACCACGCCACCCCGAACCGGCGCGACAGCCAATAGGCCAGACCGGCGTTGAAATAGACCTGGATCAGGATCGGCACCGCCAGCAGGACGATGACCAACGGCTGCGCCAGGATCCGGTCGCCCTGGAAGCCGAACAGCAGCACCAGCGTGGTCAGGAGCGCCAGCAGCGACACCGGCTGGATCCGGCTGAGAACGCGCGCCAGCGCCGGCTCGCCGCCGGCCGCCAGCAGGCTGCGCCGCCAGAGCTGGGCCGCCAGCACCGGGATGACGATGTAGAGCAGCACCGACAGCAGCAGCGTCCCCCACGGCACGGTGATCGACGCGACGCCCAGCAGCAGCCCGACGATGGGCGCGAAGGCGAACACCATGATCAGGTCGTTCAGCGCCACCTGGCTCAGCGTGTAATGCGGTTCGCCCTCGCACAGGTTCGACCAGACGAACACCATGGCGGTGCAGGGCGCCGCCGCCAGCAGGATCAGTCCGGCGATGTAGGAGGAAATCTGTTCCTGCGGCAGCAGCGGGGCGAACAGATGGCCGATGAACAGCGTGCCGAGCAGCGCCATCGAGAAGGGCTTGACCGCCCAATTGATGAACAGCGTCACGCCAATGCCGCGCCAATGCTCACCAACCTGTCCCAGCGCGCCGAGGTCGATCTTCAGCAGCATCGGCACGATCATCAGCCAGATCAGCACCGCCACCGGCAGATTGACCTGGGCGACCTCCGCCGCCGCGATCGCCTGGAACAGGCCGGGCACCAGATGGCCGAGCGCGATGCCGGCGACGATGCACAGCGCCACCCACAGGCTGAGATAGCGCTCGAACAGGCCCATGGCGGGAGGCGCCGCCGGGGCGGTGGAGTGGACGTCAGCGGACATCGGTGCCGCCCTCCGCCCGTGCCATGTCGTCCATTTTCCGCTTCAGCGCCATACGGTCGAGCGACGCGATGGGCAGGGCGGCGAAAGCCTGGATGCGGCGTTGGATCTGCCCGAACACCGTGGCGGTGAAGGCGGCCTTCTCCGCCTCGGTGCCCGTGGCGCTGGACGGATCGGGGAAGCCCCAATGGGCGCTGATCGGTTGGCCCGGCCAGACCGGGCAGACCTCTCCGGCGGCGTTGTCGCAGACGGTGACGACGAAGTCCATGTGGGGGGCGCCGGGGGCGGCGAACTCGTCCCAGGTCTTCGACCGCAATTCCGCCGTCGGGAAGCCCAGCCGCTCCAGCAGGTCGCGGACATGGGGGTTGATGCGCCCGGACGGCTGGCTGCCGGCGCTGAAGCCGCGGAAGCGGCCCTTGCCCTCCCGGTTCAGCAGGCATTCGGCCATGACGCTGCGGGCGCTGTTGTGGGTACACAGGAACAGCACGTTGTAGACGCGATGCTCGACCATTCTTCGCTCCGTTTGCAGGCGGTCAGCAGCCGCGGCGCGGCCCTGCGGACGCTCCTTGGCAGGGATTTTCCTCGGTCACCGTGTTGGCCGGTCCCGGCGTCGGCGCGCAGAGCGGCACGCAGGCGGCGGGATTGGCCGACCGGCCGCAGCAATTCTCCGACAGGAAGCCGACGATACCGGTCATCCGTTCGAAATCGGCCGAGTAGATCAGCGACCGGCTCTCGCGCCGCTGCACGATCAGCCCGGCATGGGTCAGGTTGGACAGGTGAAAGGAGAGGGTGGCCGGCGCGACCGCCAGCGCCTCCGCGATCGCCCCGGCGGAGCTGCCCTCCGGCCCCGCTTCCACCAGCAGGCGGAAGATGTCCAGCCGCGTCTCCTGCGCCAGCGCCGCCAGTCCGGCCAGGACGTCCTTCTTCTCCATGCCGGCCCCCGTAAATTCGATGTTTCAACAAGTATCGAATTAACTGCCGTGGATAGGGCTGTCAATCTCATTTCGATGACAGTCGAAATGACCGGTGGCCGGCCGGCGCCGTGGACAGGACTGCCTTCCGGAGATTGTCGGCAGCCGCATCGGCGGCGCGGCGAGTGTCAAGATCCAGTTAAGAATGCGGCACAACCAAAATCATATTACGTCATAATTCAGAATGATTTTATCTCTATGCTTTTGAGTCCCTATAGACAAGCGAGCCATCCAAACATACCTCTATCGATAACGCCGATGACGAAGAGGTTTGGGGCGATCAACGCCTTCTTCGAATTCATTGTCCATTCATGAGCGATGTCCGCCAACAGGCATCGACTTTCGTCCGCTGCGCGCCCGGCGCGGCGCGCGTCTTTCTGGATACGGAGAACTCCCCACCATGCCCGCGACCATGCAACTCGTCGAGTTCGGCTCCTCCGACATCGAAAACACCCTCGGCAAAATGAGCGCGTCGGAGATCGACCGTCTGGCGTTCGGCGCCGTTCAGCTTGATGCCACCGGTCGCATCCTCCAATACAATTCCGCCGAAGGCGCCATCACCGGACGCGACCCGAAGACCGTCGTCGGCAAGAATTTCTTCACCGAGATCGCCCCTTGCACCAACACCCCGGCCTTCAAGGGCGTGTTCGACAAGGGAGTGAAGTCCGGAGACCTGAACACGATGATCGAGTACACCTTCAACTACCAGATGCAGCCGACCAAGGTGAAGGTCCACATGAAGAAGGCGTTGATCGGCGACAGCTATTGGGTGTTCGTCAAGCGCCTGTGAGCGGGTTGCCATGACGATCCAACGATGGTGGCGAAATCGCGAGAGCCTGAGCCGGGTCGTGTGCGATTTGCTGGCCGGCGAATTCGCACGGCTTCGGCCGGGCGGTTCGCCGCCGGCGCATCCCCATCGCTGGCCGGAGACGCTTCCGCTCGGCCCTGACGGGGTAGGAGCCGACTCCCTCGATCTCCTGCAACTCGCCGCGGCCCTCAACGAGGCGCTGCACCTGCACCGCAGCGGCATCGAGGATTACCTTCTGGTGCATCGGACGGTCGGGGACTGGCTCGACGTTTGCGAGGCGGCGCTCGGCCGCTTCGATGGTGCGCTGAGTTTCCGCACGTCGGGCAGCACCGGCGAGGGGAAGCGTTGCGAGCATCCGCTGGCCGCGCTGGAGGAAGAGGCCGACGCGCTGGCCGCTCTCCTGTCCGGCGGCGCGGAGGCGCCGCGGCGTGTCGTGAGCGTCGTCCCCGCCCACCACATCTACGGCTTCCTGTTCACGGTGCTGCTGCCGGACCGCCTCGCCGTCCCGGTGGTGGATGGACGCGGCACCTCGCCCGGCGGTCTTGCGGCCCGGCTCGGCCCCGGTGACCTCGTCGTCGCTCACCCCGACTGGTGGGGCGCCTTGCTGCGTTCCGGCGCGGCCCTGCCGGACGGGGTGACGGGCGCCAGTTCCACCGCGCCCTGTCCGCCGGACACGGCGCGCGGCGTGCGTGGGGTCGGGTTGGCGCGGCTGGTGGAGGTGTTCGGGTCCTCGGAAACCGCCGGGCTCGGCTGGCGCGAGAGCCCCGACGCACCATTCCGGCCCTTTCCCTGGTGGCGTTTCGGCGACGACGGCAGGGTGACCCGGCGTCTGGCCGACGGAACGGTCCTGTCCGCCACACTCCAAGACCGGTTGAGTCACGACGAAGAAGGCTTCCGTCCAAGCGGTCGCCTCGACACGGTCGTGCAGGTCGGTGGGGTGAACGTGTCACTGGCGGGGGTGCAGGCGCATCTGGCCGGCCATCCCGATGTCGAAGCCGCCGCCGTAAGGCTGATGCGGCCCGAGGAGGGGACACGCCTCAAGGCCTTCATCGTCCCGGCACGCACGGCACCACCACGGGAGGAGCTGTATCGGCGGCTGACCGACTGGATCGAGGCGACGCTTCCCGCCCCGCACCGTCCGCGTGCCCTTGCCTTCGGCCCGGCATTGCCGGTGAATGGAATGGGAAAGCCCTGCGACTGGCCGCTGGCGACTGACCGCTGACGTCGCAGGGGTGAGCGGCGGGGCGGGTTGCCCGCGGAACTCGTCTGGAAGACGCGGGCCAACCGCTCCCCTCGCCGGGCTTAGAAGCCGATGATGCCGGTCATCCAAAGCAGGATCACGATAATTCCGGGGACACCCAGAAGCCAAAGCAAGATAGGCATGCGACGCCTCCATATTCCGAGGGACAGGTTGGAAGAGCAGAACTCTTCGATGCTGCCGATTCAACGAAACAGCGTGGGCATCTGTTCCATCATTTTTTTGCCGCGCTCACGGTAGACGCAAAAATTTCAAGGGCGTCGCCGATGGAACCGTTCGGAATTGGGCGGTGGGCAGGCGATGAACTCCCTCAATCCTCCAGCAGTTGCCGCCCGTTGGCGATGATCGACACCAGGGCGTCCATCACCGCCCGCACCCGTGCCGACCGCCGCAAATCGCCATGCACCAGCAGCCACAGCTCGCGCGGCTGCGGCGGCGGGGGAGCGGGGTCGGGCATGACCGCGACCAGGGCGGGATCGGACCGGCCGAGGAAATGCGGAATCGCCGCGATGCCGACGCCGGCCGCCGCCGCGCCGCGCAGGCTCATCAGGTCGTTGGCGCGGAAGACGAAGGGTCGGCGGCCGGCGATCTGGCGCAGCCAGCGCTGTTGCGGCACATGGTCAAGGCTCTCGTCATAGCCGATGAACTCCCAGCCGGCCTCGTCCCGTCCGTCGAGATAGCCTTGCGTGGCGTAAAGCCCGTAGCCCATCGCGCCGACGCGCCGGGCCACCAGCCCCTCGTCCTCCGGCCGCTGCAGGCGCAGGGCGAGGTCGGCTTCCCGCCGGGTCAGGCTGACCGCGCGGGCATCGCCCACCAGCTCCACCACCAACTTCGGCAAGGTCCGCCGCAGCCCGGCCAACCGCGGGGCGAGGAAATGGCTGGCGAAGGCCGGCGGGGCCGACAGGCGCACCGTGCCGGCCGGCTCGCCCGGCTGGCCGCGGGCATGGCGCTCCACCGCCAGCACGCCGTCCTCCACCCGGCGGGCCAGCGCCGCGAACTCCTCCCCCTCCGCCGTCGGGGCGTAGCCGCGCGGCAGCCGGTCGAACAGGCGCACGCCCAGATCGGCTTCCAGCGCCGCCACCCGGCGGGCGACCGTGGAATGGTCGACTCCCAGCCTCCGCGCCGTCGCCGACAGGCTGCCGCTGTCCGCCAGCGCCAGGAAGATGCGCAAGTCATCCCAATTCATCGCTCACCAGTTCTGCGTAAAAACACCCGGCTTGTGAGCAATCTTGCCGAATGTCCGCGTACTGCGCCACAGATTAACCTCCGCTCCATCGCAACGATTGACGGAGACAGCCGCGATGATCCGCTCCATTCAGATGACCGCGCCGGGTGGCGCCGAGGTGCTGAAGCACGCCCTTATCGACCTGCCGGCGCCGGGCGCCGGGGAAATCCGCCTGCGCCATGAGGCCGCCGGGGTCAATTTCGTCGACATCTACCATCGCACCGGCCTGTACCCGCTGCCATGCTATCCCGCCACGCTCGGCGTCGAAGGCGCAGGCGTGGTGGAGGCGGTCGGGCCGGGCGTGGAGGGGCTCGCCGTCGGCGACCGCGTCGCCTGGGCCGGTCTGCCGGCCGGCGGCTATGCCGAGGCGCGCCTGCTCGCCGCCGACCGCGCCGTACGCCTGCCCGACGGTGTCGAGCCGGTCACTGCCGCCTCGCTGATGCTGCGCGGGATCACCGTGCATATGCTGCTGAACCGGGTCTGCCCGGTGGGTCCCGGCAGTACGATCCTGGTGCACGCCGCCGCCGGCGGGCTGGGCCTGCTGCTGACCCAATGGGCGAAGAGCCTGGGCGCCACCGTCATCGGCACCGTCGGCAGCGCCGCCAAGGCGGAGACCGCCCGCGCCCACGGGCTCGACCACGCCATCCTTTACCAGGAGGAGGACTTCGTCGCCGCGGTGCGCGACCTGACCGGCGGGCGCGGAGCCGACGTCGCGGTGGACGGCATCGGCGGCGACACGCTGCGCCGGACCTTCGACGCGGTGCGGCTGTTCGGCACGGTGGCCAGCGTCGGTCAGGCCGGCGGCCCGGTTTCGCCGATCGAGCTGTCCGAACTTGGGCCGCGCCGTTCGCTTTGCCTCGCCCGGCCCAGCGTGTTCGGCTACATGTCCGACCTCGCCGCCTACCGCGTCGCCGCCGAGGAGGTGCTGTCGCGTGTCGCCAATGGCCTGAGTGCCGGCCCGGTGACCTGCCTGCCGTTGGACGCCGCCGCCGAGGCCCATCGCGCGCTGGAAGGGCGCGGCACCAGCGGCGCCCTGGTGCTGATGCCCAACTGACGCCGGCCTGACGCGCCGCCTATCGCGGCGCCAGCCACTTCTCCATCGCATAGTTGTGGATCGGCACGTCGCCGATCCGCAGCTCGCGGCGCTCCAGCAGGGTGAAGCCGCGGCGCAGGAAGAAGGGGCGGGCCGCCTCGCTCGCTTCCACATGCAGGCGGGGATGGCCGAGCGCCCGGGCGCGCGCCTCCAGCATGTCGACCAGCGCCGACATCACGCCGCGGCCGGCGGCTTCCGGCGCGCAATAGAGGAAGTTGATGTGGCCGTCGGATTCGACGTCGCTGAAGGCCACCGGCCGGTCGGCCTCGTCCACCGCGACCAGGGCGACGCGGCCGTCGCCATAGGCCTCCCGCACCCGCTCCACCGTCGGCGCCTGCGCGGCCCAGGCCTCCACCTGCTCGGGGCTGTAGAATCGCCAGCCGATGCCGCGGACGGAGCGGGCATAGATCTCCGCCAGAACCGGGGCGTCCGACGGTCGGTAGTCTCTGATCCTCATCTGCCCCTTCTTTCGGCCCATCTTCAGGCGGTCACTTCGCCGGCGCCAGCCTCAGAACCACGCCGTCGGCGGCATCGGTGATGACATAGAGGGCGTCGTCCGGTCCCTGTGCCACATCGCGGATGCGCGCGTCGAGCGGAATGCGCTCCACTTCCTTCGCGCTGCTTCCGTCGATGGCGACGCGCACCAGTCCCCTGGCGCTCAGGCCGCCGAGCAAAGCGCTGCCCTGCCAGTCGCGGAACAGCCCGCCGGTGTAGAAAACCATGCCTGAGGGCGAGATCACCGGCGTCCAATGGATCGCCGCATCGGCGAAGTCCTTGCGGGTCGGCGGATCGGGGATGTCGCGGCCGTCGTAATGCTTGCCCCAGCTGACCACCGGCCAGCCGTAATTCCTGCCGGCTTCCGGCCGGTTCAACTCGTCGCCGCCCAGCGGTCCCATCTCGCCGATCCATAGCGAGCCGCTGCGCGGGTCGATGGCCGCCGCCTCGATGTTGCGGTGGCCGTAGGACCAGATGGCGCCGGCCGTCTTGCCCTCGCCGGCGAAGGGGTTGTCCTTCGGCAGCGAGCCGTCGCGGTTCAGCCGGACCACCTTGCCCAGCGTGTTGTCGCGCTTCTGCGCCGGGTCGAACTTGTAGCGTTCGCCCAGCGTCAGGAAGAGGTGGCCGTCGGGGGCGAAGGCGATACGGGTGCCGAAATGGTTGCCGCCGTCCACCTTGGGCGACTGGCGGAAGATGACCTGGAAGTCCTCGATTCCGCTTTCGCCCAGCGTGCCGCGTCCCAGCGCCGTCCCGGCGGTTCCGTTCTCGCCCGGCTCGGCATAGGCGAGATAGACGGTGCGGTTGCGGGCAAAATCCGGATCGGCCGCCACGTCCATCAGCCCGCCCTGGCCCTGGGCGAAGACCTTCGGCGTGCCGGCCAGCGGCGGGGACAGAGAGCCGTCGCGCGCCATGATCCTCAGCCGCCCCGGCTTCTCCGTAACCAGCGCCCGGCCATCCGGCAGGAAATCGATGCCCCAGGGCCGTTCCAGCCCGTCGGCGAAGCGGCTGACCTCCACCGGCCCGGCACTGGTCGGAACGGTCTTGACCGCCTGCGCCAGGGCAGGGCCGGTGGCGAAAAGACCGGCGGCAACAAGGGCGGCAACAGGGCTTGGGGCCGACAGGGTCAGGGTGCTGCGCATCACGATCCTCCGGTTTCTATTGGTTGGCCTTGTAGGTGGGGGTGCCGCACCGGCGGCCAAGGCCGGCCACTCCGAAAGACTTCGATGCCGCCACCGCGAAAAGGGGCATCGACGAAATTCGTCACAACATTGTGCGCATACCCCGGTCATCCGAATCCGGATCCCGGCTGTTATCCCGTCGGTTGTGTCGTGGGTTGCGCTGCGGGGAGCAAGGCACGGGGTATGGACAGCATCTTGCGCCGGCTGAGTTCCAGCTTGCCGCACGCGGCCTGGGCACGATATGGGATCACGCTGCTGCTGGTGGGGCTGACGGCACTGCTGCGCTACGCGCTGGACCCGCTGCTGTTCAAATACCCGTTCCTGGTCTTCATCCCGACCATCTTCGTCATCTCGCTGCTGTTCGACCGCGGGTCGGGCTATCTGTCCGTGGCCCTGTCCGGGCTGTGTTCGGCCTGGTTCTTCATGAAGCCGGAATGGCAGCTGTGGATCGCCGAACCGGGCGACCGGCTGGCCTTCCTCATCTATATGGCGCTGGGCTTCGGGATCGCCGCCGGGGCTCACGCCCTGCGCCGGGCGAACGAGCAGCTGCGTCTGTCCTGGGACCAGCTGTCCGCCGCCAATGCGGAAAAGGACCTGATGCTGCACGAGATCCATCACCGGATCCGCAACGACCTGCAGCAGATCTGCGCCCAGCTGACACTCGCGGCCCACAAGTCGGGGACCGGGCAGGACATCGTCAACGGCACCATCGAGCGGATCGGCGTGCTGTCCCGCGTCTATGTCCGCCTGCGCCGGGTGGAGGGCGTCAACATCGTCGGTTCCAGGGACTTCCTGGAAAGCCTGGTGGAGGACATCCAGCTCGGCGTCGTCGGGGTCCGGCCGGTTGCGGTCAGCGCGGAGGTGGACGACGTCGACCTCGACATGGGCGTCGCCGTGGCGGTCGGCACCGTCGCCAACGAGCTGATCACCAACGCGCTGAAATACGCCTTCCCCGACGGCCGATCCGGCCGCATCGACCTGTCCTTCCGCAAGGAGGAGACGGAGTGCGTGCTGCGCGTCTGCGACGACGGCGTGGGCATCCTGTCCGACCGGCCGCAGGGAACCGGGCTGGGCGGCCGGATCATGCGGCAGCTTGCCATGCAGCTGCGCGGCAGCCTCGACCTCGAGCCCCGGCCGGAGCAGGGACTGAAGGTCACCCTGCGCTTTCCCTGCTGCCGGGAGGCATTGCCGGACGACAGGCCCGCCGCCTCATGAAAAGAGGGGTCGCGCCACCATGGGCGCGACCCCGTCCAGGGAACATCCAGACTGCAGGCGATGTGCGGCCGTCCGGATCAGAAGTCCATGTCGGCGCCGGGGGCGGGCATGGCGGGCTTCTTCTCCGGCAGTTGGGCGACCATCGCCTCGGTGGTGATCAGCAGGCCGGCGACGGAGGCCGCATCCTGCAGCGCGGTGCGCACCACCTTGGCCGGGTCGATGATGCCGGCCTTCACCAGATCGCACCACTCGCCCTTGGCCGCGTCATAGCCGACGCCGTAGTCCTTGCTGTCGGTCAGCTTGCCGACGATGATCGAGCCGTCGACGCCGGCGTTTGTGGCGATCTGGCGCACCGGGGCGGTCAGCGCCCGGCGCACGATCTCCACGCCGACGCGCTGGTCGTCGTTGGCCGGCTTGACGCTCTCCAGCACCGCGACCGCACGGGCCAACGCCACGCCGCCGCCCGGCAGGATGCCTTCCTCCACCGCCGCGCGGGTGGCGTGCATGGCATCGTCGACGCGGTCCTTGCGCTCCTTCACCTCCACCTCGGTGGCGCCGCCGACGCGGATCACCGCGACGCCGCCGGCCAGCTTGGCCAGCCGCTCCTGCAGCTTCTCGCGGTCGTAGTCGGAGGTCGTCTCCTCGATCTGCTGGCGGATCTGGCCGCAGCGGGCCTTGATGTCGTCCTTCGACCCGACGCCGTTGACGATGGTGGTGTTGTCCTTGGTGATGACCACCTTGCCGGCGCGGCCCAGCATGTCGATGGTGACGCCGTCCAGCTTGATGCCAACCTCCTCGCTGATCACCTGACCGCCGGTGAGGATGGCGATGTCCTCCAGCATGGCCTTGCGGCGGTCGCCGAAGCCGGGGGCCTTCACCGCCGCGACCTTCAGGCCGCCGCGCAGGCGGTTGACCACTAGGGTCGCCAAGGCCTCGCCCTCGACCTCCTCGGCGATGATCAGCAGCGGCTTGCCCGACTGCACGACCTTCTCCAGCACCGGGATGATGGCCTGGATGCCGGACAGCTTCTTGTCGTGGATCAGGATGTACGGGTCATCCAGCTCCACCTGCATCTTGTCGGCGTTGGTGACGAAGTAGGGCGAAGTATAGCCGCGGTCGAACTGCATGCCCTCGACCACGTCCAGCTCGGTCTCCAGGCTCTTGGCCTCCTCGACGGTGATGACGCCCTCGTTGCCGACCTTCTCCATCGCGCGGGCCAGCATGTCGCCGATCTCACGGTCGCCGTTGGCGGAGATGGTGCCGACCTGGGCGATCTCCTCGTTGGTGGTCACCTTCTTGGAGCGGGCCTTCAGCTCGGTCACCACGGCGTCGACTGCCATGTCGATGCCACGCTTCAGGTCCATCGGATTGATGCCGGCGGCGACCGACTTGGCGCCCTCGCGAACGATGGCCTGGGCCAGCACGGTGGCGGTGGTGGTGCCGTCGCCGGCCAGATCGGCGGTCTTCGACGCAACCTCGCGCAGCATCTGCGCGCCCATATTCTCGAACTTGTCGGCCAGCTCGATTTCCTTGGCGACCGACACGCCGTCCTTGGTGATGCGCGGGGCGCCGAACGACTTCTCAATCACCACGTTGCGGCCCTTCGGGCCCAGCGTGACCTTCACGGCGTCGGCCAGGATGTCCACGCCGCGCAGCATCTTGTCGCGGGCGGTGGAGCCGAACTTCACGTCCTTCGCAGCCATGGTCCTGTTCCTCCCCTATCACGCGGCCTTCTTGGCGGGTTCGGCGGCAGCCTCGATCACGCCGAGGATGTCGCTCTCCTTCATGATCAGGAGATCCTCGCCGTCGATCTTCACCTCGGTGCCGGACCATTTGCCGAACAGCACGCGGTCGCCGGGCTTCACGTCGAGGGCGATCAGCTTGCCGGCCTCGTCCCGCGCGCCCGCACCGACGGCGATGACCTCGCCCTCCTGCGGCTTTTCCTTGGCGGTGTCGGGGATGATGATGCCACCCTTCGTCCTGGTGTCGGATTCGACGCGGCGGACCAGAACGCGGTCGTGAAGCGGTTTGAACTTCATGGTGTGACACTCCTTGAGCGTAAGCGAATGTCTGTCTTTCCCAAGCACGCCCGAATGGGCCGCGCTTTCGGTTGGGAAATTTACTCAGGCTGTTTTGGTCGTCAAGGGGATTTTTGAAGGAAAAATCAGCGTATTTTTGTTTTTTCTTAGACAACGGCAAGTGTCCGTGGCCGCTGTTGCAGGCACGGGTCGATATATCTGTTCGGCTGTTCTTGAGGTCTTGCCGGCCGGGAGTGGCCGTCGTCTCAGGCGGGCGCCGATTCCGGCTGGACCGGGTGGGGTGGGGCGCGCAAGAGTCTTGTCGTCGGCATCGCACACATCCTCCGCAGAGCAACATGCAGGACACGGTCTTCGGGTAAGCCGGGACCCTGTTGGGTAAGGCAACCCGGCGCGGGCAAAATTTAGCCAGGCCCGGGCGAGCGTCAAGATGGGGCGGCGAGACCGTCGGCAGCTTGTTCGTCAGTACCGCCCGTGATACTATCCGTTCATGACTCAGACGGACAAGATCCTCGCCCGCATGAAGAACAATCCGCGGGATTGGCGGATCGAGGATCTTGAGGCTGTCGCCCGCGCACAAGGTGTGAATATCCGCAAACCCTCCGGCAGCCACGTCATTTTCGACTATGCCGGTGTTGTCGAGGCGCCATCCGTTCCCGCTCATCGCCCGATCAAGGCGGTCTATGTCAAAGCCTTCCTCTCCTTCATCGAAGCCGTCCGAGAACGGCAGGCGACGGAGCGGCGTGAAGCACAGGAGAATGACCGATGAAACTCGACTATCCTTTCACCATCCGGCCCCTCAGCGAAGAGGATGGCGGCGGATACCTGATCGAATTTCCGGATCTTCCCGGCTGCATGTCCGACGGTGACTCCATCGAAGAGGCGCTTGCCAACGGTGCCGACGCCATGCACGGCTGGATCGAGGCGATGCGTGCCGCAGGGCGGGAGATCCCGCCGCCGTCGGTCGCCGATGACGGGGCCTTCAGCGGCAAGTGGCAGCAGAGGGTGCCGAAATCGCTGCATCGGCGGCTCACCGAACGGGCCGGGCGTGAGGGCGTCAGCCTGAACACCCTGGTCGTCTCGCTCCTCTCGGAAGGGTTGGGGCGTCGTGACAGCGCGGGCCCCGACGCCAAAGCTCCCTCCATTTAATCTGCATCAACGCGAGGCCCTCCCCGCCATGCCAGACTGGACGGCGTGAAGCACAACGCCGGCCGCGGGCCGTTTGCGATGTTTGCGCGACGCAGCTCCGGGACCGGCGGCCACCATCCAGGGGAGGACGCCATGGTCATGATGAAAGCGGCGGTGTTCGTCGAACCGGGCCGCATCGTGCTGGACGACAAGCCGGTCCCCGACGTCGGACCGCTCGACGCGCTGATCCGCATCACCACGACGACGATCTGCGGCACCGACATCCACATCCTGAAGGGCGAATATCCGGTCAATCGCGGCCTGACCATCGGCCATGAGCCGGTCGGCATCATCGAAAAGCTGGGCTCCGCCGTCACCGGCTACCAGGAAGGGCAGCGGGTGATCGCCGGGGCCATCACCCCCAGCGGCCACAGCAACGCCTGCCTGTGCGGCTGCCATTCCCAGGACGGCGCCGGAACCAGGCATGGCTGGAAGCCGCTGGGCGGCTGGCGGTTCGGCAACAGCATCGACGGCGCCCAGGCCGAATATCTGCTGGTGCCCGACGCGATGACCAACCTCGCCCCCGTCCCTGACGGGCTGACGGACGAGGAGGTGCTGATGTGCCCCGACATCATGTCCACCGGCTTCGCCGGGGCGGAGCGCGGCAACATCCGCATCGGCGACACGGTGGCGGTGTTCGCGCAGGGCCCCATCGGCCTCTGTGCCACCGCCGGGGCCAAGCTGAAGGGCGCCACCACCATCATCGGCGTCGACACCGTGCCGGCGCGGCTGGAGATGGCGCGGCGCATGGGCGCCGACCATGTGGTGGATTTCCGCAGTGTCGATCCGGTGGAGGAGATCATGCGCCTCACCGACGGCCGCGGCGTCGATGTCGCCATCGAGGCGCTGGGCACCCAGGCGACGTTCGAGGCGGCCTTGCGCGTCCTGCGGCCCGGCGGCACTCTGTCCAGCCTCGGCGTCTATTCCGGCGACCTGCGCCTGCCGTTGGGGCCGTTCGCGGCAGGGCTGGGCGACCACACCATCGTCACTTCGCTCTGCCCCGGCGGCAAGGAGCGGATGCGCCGGCTGCTTGGCGTCGTCGCCTCCGGCCGCGTCGACCTGAAGCCGCTGGTCACCCACCGCTTCACGTTGGACCAGATAGAGGCGGCCTATGAGCTGTTCGGCCACCAGCGCGACGGCGTGCTGAAGGTGGCGATCACGCCGAACTGACGGCGGTCGCGACGCCGGTCTCCTCCTATGCGCGCCCTCCCACGCCTCGTTTGTAGACGACCAGGAAGGCGACGGCGGCGAGGAAAGGCAGCCCGGCGTCGCGCAGGTCGTTGTTGAGGTGGAGCATGGCGGCATAGAGACCGATGCCGGTCACCGCGATCGTCGGCAGCAGGGCGTCGGCGATGCCCAGGATGCCGCGGCCGTCCAGCCAGGCTCCCACCGCCAGGGTCGCGCGGACCAGCGCGATCAGGATGAGGAAGGCGATGCCGGCCAGCAGGACATATTCCAGGGTGATCGCCGCCGGCAGATAGGCGGCGGGAACCGATCCGGCGAGGACCGGCGCCAGCGCGCCATGCGCCGACCTCACCGCGGCGACGGCGAAGTAATGCAGCGCGGTCGCCAGCAGCAGATTGCCGGACAGCAGGTCCACGGTCCGCCAGGACAGGAAGGCCGGCCATTGGACGCGGTCGAGGGCGAGGAACGCCAGCGCGGTCGCGCTGCCGAACAGCAGCGCATAATCGGGCGACAGCGGCCATTTCGACAGTCTGTGCCCGAGGATCAGGATGTCGAACAGCGCCACCGACAACCCCAGCAGGGCGATGACCGCGGTGCGGGAGGACTGCCGGTGATGGGCGAACATCCGCCCGGCGACGACGAAGAGGATCCAGGGAAACACCGGAAACCAGCCCGGAAACGGCGACGCGAACAGGTCGTAGACGTAGGGGAGCGGAAGGACGACCCAGGCGCCGCACAGCGCAAGAAGGAAAAGGGCGATGAACACCCGGTTGGCGGCGCCGACACTGGCGTGGATGTCGAACAGAAGCCGGGCGGCGAAGAGAAACATGAAGAAGTCGCTGGTGAACGGATTCTTCTCCTGGTACAGGCCGTGGATGGCCGCCAGGATGAACAGCTTCAGATGGCCTTCGATCCGCCGGGCCAGCGGCTTTCTCAGGAAATGATCGAGCGTCATTCCGAAGGCGAAGAAGAACATCACCGGCGCCAGTTCGAATACGAACTGCAGGACGTTGACGAGGTGGTCGGCGTCCTTGATCGTGCGGCCCCAATGGGCCGCCACCATGAAGACAAGGGCGGTGACGCGGATGACGTCCAGGCTTCTGTCCCTGGCCGGCTGCGGGGTCGGCATCAGCATAGGGTCACTCCCAGGCAAGGGCGGAGCCGTGGTCCGGCCTGTCGTGGCGAGGGTTTCGATCGTGCTGGCTGGAATCCGGTGCTCGCTCATGGCCGGCCCCTCATGATCGGTGCGCCCGGGCCATGCGCAGGCGTCCCGGCAGCGACGCCGCCCATGCGGCGACCGCCGCCCTCTCCCCGCGGCCAAGCATCCAGACCATGAAGAGGGTCGCCCCCGCATAGAGCGGAAGGGCGGTCAGCGTCTTGGTGTAGAAGGGATCGAATCCGTCTTCGTAGCGCCAGAAGGGGACGACCGCGAAGGGGGCCAGGGCCGCGACGCCGAAGATCCAGCGCGAGAACCACCAGGACGGCACCAGCGCGGCCAGCGCCAGCGGCCACAGCATGAACCAGGGCCACAGGTGGGTCGACAGGCCGAACACCACCGCCGCCATCACCGCGGTGGCGGCCTTCCAGGCATTCTCCGAGGTCGGCCGCCGGTACAGCGCGGCCAGCGTCCACAGGGCGAAGCCGGCGAAGGCTCCGCGTACCAGCCAGCGCAAGGGGGCCATGTCGATGCCCAGCATCCGTTCCGCCACCCGGACGACGTCCGCCGGCTGCAGCCACTGCCATCCGGACATGCCGCGCACGGCGTCGAAGAAGGCGGGCGAGCGGTAGAAGAGGAACAGGACGGCCAGGAAGAAGGCGGCGGCCGGGATTCCGCGCAGCAGGTAGGCGGTGAGCCTGTCCTTGAAATCCAGCTTCCTGGATTTGCCGAACCTGTAGAGCAGGTCGACGGAGACCAGGGCGGCGCTGGTGTATTTGCAGGCGGCCGAGGCCGCCAGAGCCAGCGGGCCGGCGCGGTCGCCGGCGGAGAGGCGCATCAGCCACAACAGCATCAGGACGACCATCGCCATGTCGTTGTGCGCCTCGCCGGCCGAATAGATGTGGCCGATGGGCAGCCAGCCGAAGGCGACGAGCCCGGTGGCGGCGGTCGCCTCGTCATGGCTGCGGCCGATCTTCCGGATGATGGCGAGCCCGCCGATCCAGGCGCCTGCCAGCAGCAGCTTGAACAGAAGCGCGGTCACCCAGACGTTCCCGCCGCTGAGCGCCATGACGCCGGCCGAGACCACCGCCCACAGCGGGCCGTAGGTCATCATTGCCGGCACCTCGTCGAACGGGAAGGCGGCGGCCTGCTCCGGCGTGAAGGGGGCATAATAGGGGTTCTGTCCCCGAACGACTTCCTCGCCCCACAGCGCGGAAAACCAGATGTCCTGCGTCATCACCGGAAACGAGAGGATGCTGACGGCGGTGAAGACGACCGGCCACAGGAACAGCCGGTCCGTCACCGCCTTCGGAACCGGCCCGTCGACGTCGGACAGCCAGCGGAACAGCCATGCGGCCAAGGCGACCGGAAGGGCGAGCGGCAGGCAATAGGCCAGGAAATACAGGCCGTCATGGGTGAAGACGTTGCCGGCGGTCAGCGCGTGGGCCAACTGGCGGGCCAGCGGGATGGGCAGATCGGCGATGGAGGCCGCCAGGCGGTCGAAGAACGCCGCCTGATTGGGCAAGCCGACTTCCCCATAATGGGTATTCGACGCGGCGAGGAAATAGCTCAACACCGAGAGCGACAAAAGGCACAGGGTTGTCGTCAGTCCAAGACGGTCAAGGATCTTGATTGATCCGTTGCCGAATCCGCCGGGTAAACTGGTGTCCGCAGGCAGTGTTTGTTTTTGGAACGGCATCCGCATTTCGCCCACCAATGATGTTCCCGACGGAAAGGCCGGTGAACACGTTAGCGGAAGTCGGCGGAACCGATAAATTTCTAAAGAGATTCTAGAGAGATTGCTCCGGCGCTAATGCCCGCATTGCCTGTCGGACGGCGGCCATTCGCCTTGCGTGCGCGCCGGTTTCCTTCGCTTCCGCACGATCGGGGTAAGTGGGCCGCAAGCCGCCGGCAAATGTCCGGCCTGTCGGACCCATCCGGTTCCCATCGGAGATCACCGGAATGGCTGTCGGGTTGCCGCGGCGAACTTTCGGCTGCCCGGCGCCATCCTGTTTCACCACCGGAACCGCGGGGCTCCCGCAATTCGCGGGGCGAAAGAAGAAAGCCCCTCTCCCATGGTGGAAGGGGGGCTTCAAGGTCACGCGCAACACCAGAGAAGGAGAGACGACACCAAAGAAAAACGGAGACTTACTTCGCCAGATCGACCGCCTCGGCCAGACGCTTCACCGCGTCCTGCGAGGACATGGTGGAGTTGAAGTGGGCGGTGACGACGTCCAGGAAGGCACCGCGCACGGCGCCGGGCACCGCCATTTCATGCGCCATCGACGGCACGGCGCTGTTGTTGTCGATGGCGGCCTTCAGATCATCCATCGACTTCACCGCGCATTCGTCGAAGCTGTCGCGCGCCATGTCCTGGCGGGCGGGGATCGAGCCCTTCAGCACGTTGAAGGTCTCCTGGAACTTCTTGCCCAGGATCAGCTTGGCCAGCAGCTTCTGGCCGGCGGCGCGGTCGGGGTCGGCCGAGCTGAACATGACGAAGCTGTCGGAATTGACGATGTAGCCCGACTTGCCCGGCACATGGGCGCAGACGAAGTCCTTGCCCGGCACCTTGCCGGCGGCGGTCAGCTCGCCCTTTTCCCAGTCGCCCATGATCTGCATGGCCGCCTGTCCGTTCATCAGCAGGCCGGCGGCGAGGTTCCATTCGCGGCCGGGGAAGCCGTCGTCGACATAGCCGCGCAGCTTGCGCATCTGGTCGAACACCTTGACCATCGTGTCGCTGGTCAGCGACTTCTCGTCCAGCTCCACCAGGGCCTTGCGGTAGAAGTCGGGACCGCCGAGGCCGAGGACGACATCCTCGAACAGCGCGCCTTCCTGCCAGGGTTGGCCGCCATGGGCGAGCGGGATGATGCCGGCGGCCTTCAGCTTCTCGGCGGCGGCGTTGAACTCGTCCCAGGTCTTGGGGATCTCGACGCCGGCCTTCTTCATCGCCTGCGGGTTCACCCACATCCAGTTGACGCGGTGGATGTTCACCGGAACGGCGTAATAATGGCCCTTGTAGGTCACCACGTCGCGAATCTGCGGCGGCAGGATGGCGTCCCAATTCTCCGCCTTGGCGACATCGTCCAGCGTTGCCAGCTTGCCCTGCGCCGCCCAGTCCTTGATGTTCGGGCCCTTCAGCTGCACCGCGTTCGGCGGATCGCCGGCCAGCACGCGGGAGCGCAGCACGGTGCTGGCCGCGTCGCCGCCGCCGCCGGCCACCGGCGCGTCGATCCACTTGCCGCCCGCCGCTTCGAAGTCCTGGCGCAGCGCGCCCGCCGCCTTCGATTCGCCGCCGGAGGTCCAGTAATGCAGCACCTCCACCTTCGGCTCGGCCCGGGCCGGAGCGGCCAGCAGGGCGCCGGCCATCACGGTCGCGATCGCGGTCATGCCGAGGATCGATGTGCTGAGAGACGGCATCTTGGACATTTCCCCCTGTTCCCTTCTTCGTTCGGTATTCCGGCTGGCCGTTCGGCCGCTGGAGGAACTCTATCCCGCACGCAATTCGGCGCCCGGATTATTTGGTAACAACGCCTTTTCACGGCGCCGCCGCTGTTACGCAACCGTTACAAACCGGCCCTGGCGGCGCACTGTACCCGGACCGGCCGGGGAGGCTACACTCGGCGCCAACAAAGAAGAATGCGCCATACGGAATAGGGAAGGGAAACCATGGAGCGCGCGCGCCATCTCCTGGTCGTGGACGACGATCCCGAGATCCGGGACATGCTGCATGATTTCCTGGTGAAGAGCGGATTCCGCGTCTCCACCGCCGGCGACGGGCGCGAGATGGCGCGGGTGCTGGCGCAATGGCCGGTCGACCTCATCGTGCTGGACGTGATGCTGCCGGGGGAGGACGGGACCAGCCTGTGCCGTTCCTTGCGCGCCAAGTCGGAAACCCCGGTCATCATGCTGACCGCCATGGGCAGCGAGGTCGACCGCATCGTCGGGCTGGAGGTCGGCGCCGACGATTATCTGGTGAAGCCCTTCAGCGCCCGCGAACTTCTGGCCCGCATCCGCGCCATCCTGCGCCGCTGCGGCGGGCCGGAGCCGGTGCGCGAACGGCCGCGCGTGCTGGGCTTCGCCGGCTGGTCGCTCGACCAGGGCCGGCGGGAGCTGCGCACGCCGGACCGGGTGGTGGTGCATCTCAGCCAGGGGGAATATGCTCTGCTCGGCACGCTGCTGGAACGCGCGCCGCAGGTGGTGGAGCGCACCGAACTGCTGGAAAAGCACCGCGGCGACACCTCCATCCCCTTCGACCGCAGCATCGACATCCAGATCAGCCGCCTGCGCCGCAAGCTGGAGGAGGGGCCGGGCGGCTCGGCCCTGATCAAGACGGTGCGCGGCATCGGCTACCAGTTCATCGCGACGGTGGTGGACCAGGGCGAATCCGCCTCTTCCGGACCCAGCTCCGGGACCGGCCGTGGCGCTTGAGCGTCTGCTGCCGGCCCGGCTGCGCGCCGCCCGCCTGCGCCACCGTATCCTGTTGGCGATGGTGGCGCTGCTGGCGTTGACCCATGGCGGGGCGCTGGTCGGCATGCGGCTGGTGGATGACCGCGCGCGGGAACTGCTGACCGCCCACCGGCTGGGACCGGCGATGGCCGCGGCGGTGGAGGCGGCGGACCGCGCCGTACTGGACGGGGTTGCCGCCGGGCCGGCGCTGGCGCTGAGCGGACTGCCCGACCTGTCGGTATCCTGGCAGGCCCCCGGAACCCCGACCGTGCCTGCAGGCTGGGTGCTTGACGGCGTTGTCGACGCGCCGCGTCCGGTGTTCGTCGCCGCCGCGCGCGCCCTGCTGCCGCTCCAGCCCGCCCATGCCCAGACGCTGGCCGAATCGCTGTCCCTGGTGGCGGAGGACACGGCGGCCCAGCTGCGCGACGCCCGCGTCTATGTCCAGCTTGCCGGCGGCGGCTGGCTGGAGTTCGCCAGCCCGCGCTTCTGGCGGCCGCGCAGCACGCCGTTCGAGATGGTGCTGGCCGGTCTGGCGGCTTTAGGTCTGGCGCTGGGACTGCTGCTCTGGCTGCCCGGCCGGCTGGTCCGCCCGCTGGAGGCGCTGGCGGAGCAGGCGACCCGCCCGCACGACCGCCTCCACCCCCGCCCGCTGCCGGAAGACGGGCCGGAGGAGGTCGCCTCGCTCGCTCGCGCCTTCAACCAGGCACGCAACGCGCTGCGCGACCTGATGGAGGGTCGCACCCATCTGCTGGCGGCGATCAGCCACGACCTGCGCACCCCGGCGACGCGGCTGCGGCTGCGCGCCGAGTATGTCGACGACGACGCGCTGCGCGCCAAGATGATGGCCGACATCGACGAGATGGCGGCGATGGTGACCGCGACGCTGGAGTTCCTCGGCGACGACGTGCTGCGCGAACAGGTGGAGGTCGTCGCCTTCGCCAGCCTGTTGCAGAGCCTGTGCGACGATTACGCCGACACCGGCGCCCCGGTGACCTACCACGAGCCGCCGCCGCTGCAGTTCGCCGCCGTCCGCACCATCTTCGGCGGCGGGGTGGAGCGCAACGACCGCTTCGACCAGCCGCGCCAGCTCCGCCTCGCCGGCCGCCCGTCCAGCCTGCGCCGCGCCTTCGCCAACCTGATCGACAACGCCATCAAGTATGGCGAGCGCGCCACCATCTCCGTCGATGCCGACGCCGCCGAGATCGTGGTCGATGTCTGCGACGAGGGGCCGGGCATCCCGGAGGCGGAGATCGCCAACGTCTTCAAGCCCTTCGTCCGGCTGGAAGGCTCCCGCAACCGCAAGACCGGCGGCAGCGGGCTGGGCCTGTCCATCGTGAAGTCGATCGTCGAGGCCCACCAGGGCCGCATCGAGCTGAGCAACCGCGCCAGCGGCGGGTTGCGCGTCAGGGTGACGCTGCCGCGGATGTTGTGACTGTTCTGGTCGCTATGGGAGCGGTTGCGGCTTGATTTGGGCGTCAGGTGTGCGCACTCTCTATGCGTATTATCATGGAGGCTCCGATGGCCGGTGAGCGCCACTCCTTCGATGCGTCTGCACCCCGGCGGGCAACGAACATCAGCCTGAACAGCGATTTGCTGGAGCAGGCAAAGGCACTCGGCATCAATGTGTCGCGTGCCTGCGAACGCGGATTGGCACAGCAGATTGCCGAACTGCGCGACCGGCAGTGGCTGGAAGAGAACCGGGAAGCCATACAGTCGTCCAATGCCTATGTGGAGGCGCATGGCCTTCCGCTGGCGAAGAACCGGCCGTACTGATGGCGCGTTTCGACGTTTATCGCCGGCTGGACGGACCGGGTTATCTACTGGACCTTCAAGCCGATATTTTGCGTGATCTGAACACGCGCTTCGTGGCTCCGCTGCTTCCGCCGGACAAGGCTCCGCGTCCGGCAGCGCGTCTTAACCCCGTGTTCTCTGTCGAAGGCCGCCCGCATGTCATGGTGACCCAGTTCGCCAGTGCGGTGATGCTTTCAGAGCTTGGCCCCCAGGTCAGTAACTTGCTGTCCGAGGACACCGCAATCGTAGCCGCCTTGGACATGCTGATTGGCGCGTGAGTCGGAGAGCCGACGACACGCGCCTCAATCGTCAGCTTTGTTCGCTTCTCACTTGTCCCAAACCGGCGCCAGCCCCGCAGGGCTGACAATCCGTCCATTCGGCTGCGCCAGCTTCGCAATCGCGGCCATGTCGCCGTCGTCCAGCGCGAAGTCGAACAGCGCAAAGTTCTCCGGCACCCGTTCCGGCTTGGCGGTCTTCGACAGCACGATGTGGCCCAACTGGATCAGCCAGCGCAGCGCCACCTGCGCCGCCGTCTTGCCGTACTTGGCGCCGATCCGCTGCAATTCCGGATCGCGCGGCACCTTGCCGTCGGCCATGGCGTAATAGGCGGTGATCGCCACGCCCAGTTCCCTGACCGCCGCCGCCATCTTGCTCTGGTCGAGATAGGGGTGCACCTCGATCTGGTTGGTGACGATGGGGGCGCGGCTGCGCTGCACCGACTCCCGCAGCTGGGCGATGTTCTGGTTGCTGACGCCGATGAAGCGGGTCTTGCCGGCGGCCTGCACCGCGTTCAGCATCTCGATCTGGTCGGCGATGGCGACCTGATCGGCCGGCCAGTGCAGCAGAAGCAGATCGACCCTGTCGACCTTCAGCTTTTCCAGGCTCTCGTCCACTGATGCGGCGAACAGGTCGGGGCTGTATTTGTCGACCCAGACCTTGGTGGTCAGGAACAGCTCGTCACGGCGGGATCCTGCGGCTTGCAGGGCGCGGCCCAGCGCCGCCTCGTTGCGGTAGATCTGTGCGGTGTCGAAATGACGGAAACCGGCTTCCAGCGCGGCCGGGACCACCCGCTCGACCTCCTCGTCCGACATGCGGAACACGCCGAAGCCCAGTGCCGGGATCTCGGCTCCATTCGCCTTCACGGTCTGCATCCTGCTCTCTCTCCTGATCGGCGCCGCGGCGCTTCTTCATGTGTCGGATGGAGACATATGGCGGGAAGGGCAGTCTGCAAACCGCCTCTCCCGCCATATCACCTGTGA